>NZ_JBYLHW010000014.1:0-44139 GCF_057747715.1 Bacillus sp. JST-5
TATTGGTCTCCATAAAATGAAAATACCACAGCTTAAATGACTGTGGTAGACCCAAATTTTTATACTTTCTTATCTTTTAAAAAAAGCCCCTAAATATAAGGGGCTCATTCACTCAAGTAATAACTTCAACTTGTCCGCTTTCTGTAATTACAACAGTATGATAACTATAAAACGGAGACATATCTGTAATATGTTCAGGCTGGTCATTCGATAACACATTCATATATTCATGATAAACTTCTGGATCCTTGATTAAATGATAATAATATAACTTTTGACCATCTAATTGATCAATATTTCTTAATACAAAACGTTCTTGAAAATGTTCGATAAACCACTCATGTGCCTCATTATATGAATGAAAAGTCGGCCTTTCATTTAATATTTTTTCAAAATCCATATGTTCCTCCTTAGCGAAAAGTTCTCTTTCACTAGTTTGAAGAAACATATTAATATTTATACCTAAATGAAAGTGAAAGGTATGACGAAAAAGAAACATTATCAAAAAGTGCTACTAGAGAAAAAACTCATCATTTCCATTATTGAAATGATGAGTTTTCCCTCTTTATAGAATGATCTATTATTTATCAATACTCATTTATAATATTGGTGATAACAATCGAGAAATCGACTCTTTAAACCTAATTTTTAATGGACGCTTTTTATATTCTTCGAGCGTTAATTCTTTACTCCATTTTAAATCTTCTTTAAAAATGCTAGAAAGTTTTTCGGCAATTTGTCTACTATAAATAAATGCATTAACTTCAAAGTTCAATTTAAAACTTCTTACATCAATATTTGCTGTTCCCACCGACGCTATTTCGTCGTCAACAACAATGGTTTTTGCATGTAAAAACCCATTATCATATATATAAACTTTTGCTCCAGCTTTTAATAGTTCACCTACATAGGAAAGAGTAGCCCAATAAACAAACATATGATCAGGTTTATTCGGAATCATTAAATGAACTTCCACACCCGATAATGCAGCAATTCTCAGTACATCTAATATACTTGCATCCGGAATAAAATAAGGGGTTTGAATATAGATAGATTTTTTTGCAGAACTAATCATTTTTATATACCCATTTTTTATTTGTTCCCACTCAGAATCCGGACCACTAGTAACGATTTGTAACGAAACATCACCATTTTCGACTGTATATGGAAAATACCTTTCTTCATAGTTAATATCATGACGAGTAGAGGCTTGGTTCCAGTCGAGAATAAATCTAGTTTGAATAGCCTTTACAGCCGTTCCCTTTATTCGCAAATGTGTGTCACGCCAATATCCAAATTTTTTGTCCTTTCCTAAATATTCATCTCCGATGTTAAATCCTCCAACATATCCGATCTTCCCATCGATAATAACTAGCTTCCTATGGTTCCGATAGTTTACTCGTAGGTTAATAAATGGAACTTTCGAAGGAAAGAAAACTTCTACCTCTCCACCAGCTTTTATAAGTGGACGAAATGCTTTCTTTTTAATCCTTCTAGATCCCATTTCATCGTACAAAACCCGTACTTTTACTCCTTCTTTTGCCTTCTTCGTTAATAATTCAATAAGCTTTACTCCTATTTGATCATCTCGAAAAATGTAATATTGGAGATGAATATGATCTTTTGCCTTCTCTACATCATGAAATAAAGATTCGAACTTTTCCTTCCCGTCATAAAAAATCTTTACATCATTATTTTGTGTTAAAATAGCCCCATTGTTGGCTAGTTGTAAATAAATCAAATCTTTATAAGCATTTGCATATTGATCTTTAAAAGGAAATGAATCACTTCGTAATTGTTGAATTTGCTCATTAATTAAATGTTCAATTCCAATTTTTTTTATATCTTCCCATTGGAATAGTTTTTCCCGTGTTAAATTTTGCCCAAAAATTAAATATAAAATAAAACCTAAAAATGGAATAAACGTTAGTACAAGTAACCAAGCCCAAGTTGCGCTTGCATCCTTTCTTTCTAAAAATAATATAATTCCTGCAAAGAAAAAGTTTAGTATAAATAAAATACTCAATAAAACCGTGAACATCAAAAAATCGCACCCATCTCTATATATAATGTTTGAATTACATTTATTGGGGTAAAGTATTTTTAGTTAAACCATCACTGTGTTTTACAACATACCCCAAAGGAAAAAATTTTTTACGAATAAATAGTATACACATGTCATATTCATGATAATACATGTAACTAATTTTTTGTCAAAAAAAGATGATTTTTTGAAGATACATACAATGACAAACTCCTCTTTTATTCTGCAAATTTTTGAAATCGATTGGAGGGAAAAAGATGCAAACTTCCTTTATTAAAAATCAACAATTTTTACAATCTATTCATTTTAAAAAACGAAGTAAAAAATTAAACAATAGTGTTTGGAATTATCCAGTCAATGACCTGATTGTCAAACTTTCAATTGATGGAATATTTACTTTCGTATCACCAGTAAGTTCTTTATTGCTAGGTTATTCCCCTGATGAAATGATCGGTAAACCAGCTGCTCAATTTATCCATCATGATGATGTAGAAAGACTTATAATTTTTTTACAAGAACTTAATTCCAAGCCAATAAAAAATGTTAACGAAACACAATTTGTTGAGAAGTTTCGCTTTATTAAAAAAGATGGAACGAGTGTATGGATGGAAGTTGTTATTTCGATAATATTTCATCATATAACTAAACATCCTATCGAATTTGTTGGAATTATGAAAAGCATTATCGGAAATAAAAAGCATGAAGAAATGTTATTACAAAACGAAAAACTATCGGTTGTCGGCCAATTAGCTGCAGGCATTGCGCATGAAATTAGAAACCCATTAACATCGTTAAAAGGGTTTATTCAGTTGATGAAATCAGACAATGGTTGTAAAAAACAATATCTAGAAATCATGGAATCAGAAATAGAGAGAATTGATTCTATTTCCAAAGAGTTAATGATACTAGCAAAACCAAATAAAAATCAATATCAAGTAACGGATTTAGAACCAATTTTATTGGACTGTATTTCTCTATTAGAAGGAGAGGCTTTTTATAAAAGAATAGATTTAAAAATTGATATTGAAGAACGTTTATTTCCTATTTATTGTGATGAACAAAAAATTAAACAAGTATTTATAAACATTATAAAAAATGCTATTGAATCCATGGATAAGCCTGGAAAAATAACGATTGAATTGAAAGAAAAGAATAATCAAGCCGTTATATCCATTACGGATGAAGGGTGTGGAATTCCAAAAGAATATATTTCACATCTAGGAAAACCATTTTTTACAACAAAATCTAATGGGAACGGTTTAGGTTTAATGATGTGTTATAAAATCATTGAAGAACATAACGGTACAATTTCCGTTCAAAGTGAACCCGGCATAGGAACAACTTTCTACATATACCTGCCATTAAATTATGACCATCATTAAAATTATATAGTAAAATCGATGAATATTGGAATAATATTTTAATAAACTCACTAACCTAAAGGATAAGCGGAATAAAAAGTAGCTAATTTTCCGAACTTAATAGAGAAATTAAACCATCCATATGATCAATCGATCGGCTTTATGTTAAGTATAACCCTACAGTTTATTATCTATATCCAAATTTGCAAAAATGTAATTTACGGTGTACGATAATTATGTATGTATATTAAAGGAGATGACCTTAATGAATCTAGGGTTTGGTGAAATCGTACTCATCCTATTAGTTGCATTATTAATATTTGGTCCATCCAAACTTCCTAAATTAGGTAGAGCCGCTGGCGAAACATTACACGAGTTCAAAAAAGGTATGAAAGAAGTTATTGAAGACGATGCAGATAAAACAAAAAAATAATAAAATGAATCTCCCACTATTGGGAGATTTTTTGTTTGTTAAGGAAATTATGAATGTTTTTAATGAATATCTTTCTTTTTAAATCTTCCTCCGCGAACTTCAACAATATTTGCAATGGCTAAAAAGGCATCTTTATCAATTTCTTCAACAATTTTTCTTAACTTTGCCTCTTCAAGTCTTGTAACTACACAAAAAATAACTTTTTTATCATCACCGGTATATGCTCCTTCTCCCTTTAAATATGTAACCCCTCTACCTAAACGAGCAAGTAGGCTTTCACCAATTTCTTTATATTTCTCACTAATGATCCACGCAGATTTCGATTCATCCAATCCTTCAATGACAATGTCTATCGTTTTATAGGCAATGAAATAGGCAATCATTGAATACAATGCACGATCGAGCCCGAACACTAAACCCGCTGAAGCAAATATAAATAAATTAAAAAACATAATCATTTCTCCAACGGAAAAAGGGAGTCTTTTATTAAGGAGGATGGCTAAAACTTCAGTACCGTCAAGGCATCCACCATATCGAATAACAAGACCAACACCTGCACCAAGAACTATTCCACCGAAAACCGTCGATAATAATAAATCATTTGTAAATGCAGGGAAATTATGTAGAAAGACGGTAGTTATAGAGAGTACGGAAATTCCTAATAATGTGGATAAAGCAAACGTTTTCCCGATCTGTTTATACCCTAAATAGAAAAAAGGAATATTAAGTATAAAAATATAAATTCCTAGTTTTATTCCTGAAATATGGGATAGAATAATAGATATTCCAACAATTCCACCATCTAGTATTTTGTTAGCGACTAAAAATTCTTCTAGACCTACTCCCATTAAAATAGATCCGATAATGATAAAAAAGATCCTTTTTGATAGCTCCATTTTCGTTAATTTCTTACTAAAATGTTGTTGAACAATTTCAGCTTCTGACATATACCATCCTCCCATTTTCATATGATAAAATGTTCATTCTAAATTCGCTCTTTTATTATAACTCTAATTTTTCTATAAAAAAATAACCCTTAATTTGAATTACTTAATTTTTCTTTATTTTTCGAATAAAAAAATTTCGTACTTACCTGTGTATAATGTGTTTTTTATTGCTACTATAATTCATAATTTTTTAGCTCGGCTCGCAGTGGCTTGCGAACGACTCACTCCTTCCCCTACGATAAGTCAACATCGGCTCGTCCCTCGCCGTGTTTCCTTTATCTCAGTGCAGGAGTGCCTCCCGTTCGTTCGCCACTATACGCTCGCCTCCGCTTTTCTATTCATAAATCATTTTTTTGGTGATTCCGCCATCGATGATGATGTTTTCTCCGGTTATAAAGTTGTTGTTTTCGTCTGTTAAGAATAAACATAGTCGAGCAATATCTTCAGGTTTTCCTACTCGTTTTGAAAAATGTTGTTGATGGTCAATTTCGCTAAGTTGGGAGTAGTCACCTGTTTCAATCCAACCTGGTGAAATGCAATTCACTGTAATTTTCCATTCACTTAATGACGCTGCTAATGCATGGGTAATGGAAATGATTCCGCCTTTTGTTGCAGCATACGCTTCTGAATGAGGTTCCGACATAAATGCTCGAGTGGAAGCTATATTAACTATAGAACCACCGTTTTTATTCATTTTCATATATTTTGCTGCTTCTCTTGAACATAGAAAAACACTTCGTAAATTTGTATTTATAACATCATCCCATTCATCCATCGTTACTTCCAGCGGAGATTTAAACAATCCTTTCCCAGCATTGTTAATTAAAATATCAATTGTTCCATATTTTTCTTTTGTTCTTCTCATTAAGTGGATAATATCCTCTTCTTTCTTTACATCGGTATGAATAAAAGTCGCTTCTATTGTTTTTTCTAATTCTTCCCCATGCTTCTCATCAATATCTGCAATAACAACATTCGCCCCTTTTTCTCGATAATGGGTAACAATCGATTTTCCAATACCGTTTGCTCCACCTGTAACAATAACGGTCTTTCCTCGAAAAACCATAAATATCTGCCCCCTTTTATACGAATAACAACCAAATATATAAACCCAATAATGTAATAAATAACGTCGGAATTGTTAAGATTATCCCAGTTTTAAAATACGTTCCCCATGAAATCTTTACACCTTTTGTTGCTAATACGTGGAGCCATATTAATGTTGCTAATGACCCAATCGGAGTAATTTTTGGTCCTAAATCCGATCCAATGACATTCGCATAAATCAATGCTTCTCTTATGACACCACTAGTTGTTGTATCGGCGATTGCTAATGCGTCAATCATTACTGTAGGTAAATTATTCATTATGGATGAGAGAATTGCTGCAATAAAACCCATTCCAATCGTTGCCGAAAACAAACCTTGATTGGCAAAAAATTGAATAATGTCAGTTAAAATGTTTGTTAAACCTACATTTTTCAATCCATACACGACTACATACATTCCGATAGAAAAGAAAACAATCGCCCATGGAGCACTTTTCACAACTCTTCTACTATTTACGACCGGACTTTTATGAGCCAAATATAAAAAGATGATCGCAATTATACCCGCAATAATAGAAACAGGTACTCTTGTAAACTCACTGGCGAAATACCCCATTAATAATATTCCTAATACAATCCAAGAAAAACGAAACATATTTTGATCACGAATTGCAGCACTCGGTTTTTTCAACTGACTAATATCATAATCTTTTGGTATGCTTTTTCTGAAAAATACATATAAAACTACTATACTTGAAAGCATGGAAAACATATTTGGTACAATCATTCTAGAAGCATACTCTACAAAATGAATATTAAAAAAATCAGCTGAAACGATATTGACTAAGTTACTAATAATAAAAGGCAACGAAGTAGTGTCTGCAATAAATCCACTTGCCATGATAAAAGGAAATACCATTTTTTCTGTAAAGTTAAGATTTCGTACCATGGCAAGAACAATCGGTGTTAAGATTAATGCTGCACCATCATTAGCAAATAGTGCTGATACCATTGCTCCAAGGATTGTTACATAGACAAACATTCGAACGCCATTTCCATTCGCCGCCTTAGCCATATGTAATGCAGCCCACTCAAAAAATCCAATATCATCTAATATCAATGAAATTATTATGATTGCAATAAACGTAAGCGTTGCGTTCCAAACAATCGCTGTCACATCTAGAACATCTTGTATGTTAACAACACCCACTAATAGAGCTAAGACTGCCCCACCCATTGCTGACCAGCCAATAGACAACCCTTTAGGTTGCCAAATAACGAATACTAATGTAAGTAAAAAGATCAAAGATGCCAAAATCGTTTCTGTCAATAAACTCCCTCCAAGTAATCTATCGTTCACTTAAACTATTAATTTCAATCCTTTTAATAGAGAAAAATAAAAAAAGATTCCAACTTAAATAATAATGAACTTCTGACCATTTTAGCAAAAAAAAATTAAATAGATTGAAAAACAATCTATTTAACTCTTCAATAGTATTTAATTACAGACACCATGTGGGCTAGGACAACCGTTTACTTCTTTTTCAACTTGTAATGTGCTATGTTCAATTTCGTATTGATCGTGCAAAATATTTTGAGCTAACCGAAGAATTTCATCATGGTCACCCATTTCATCTATAGTTAAATGACAAATTAACATTGGTACACCCGAAGTTAATGACCAAATATGCAAATCATGCACGTCTAAAACATGAGGAATCTTTAATAAAGAGTCTTTTACAGATTCTATTTCAATATTGAATGGAACTCCCTCCATTAATATATGAAAGGATTCCTTCGTTACTCTCCATCCGCTAATCAATACTAAGATGGCAACAACGATACTTGCAATAGGGTCAGCAATTCCCCAATCAAAAAAATAAATAAGTAAAGCAGCTATAATAGCTCCTAAGGAACCTAGAAGATCTCCAATGACATGAAGAAAGGCACTACGAATATTTAAATTCTCATCTTTATCACCACTCATAAGGATCCATGCAACAACAATATTTATAATTAATCCAACTGTTGAAATGGTTAGCATCCCTAAACTTTCTACATGAAAAGGATTCGTAAATCGACGAAACGCCTCAACAAAAATATAAAGGGATATTCCGATTAAAGTGATACCATTTATCGAAGCTGCAATCATTTCAAATCTCCGATAACCAAAAGTCTTCTTAGAAGTAGCTTTCCTCTCCCCAAGTTTTATGGCAAATAAACTTAACCCTAATGCAAATGCGTCACTAAACATATGCCCTGCATCCGAAATTAATGCTAAACTATTCGTTAATATTCCCCCAATAACTTCAACTACCATAAATATTACAATTAAAAAAAATGAAATCATAAGCGCTCTTTTATTTTCATTATGATTATGTGAGTGATTATGTTGATGACCCATCTTCATTCTCCTTTAATAATTATATATGAACATATATTCATATATATTATGAACGAAATACATTAATGGTTCAAGTCCTTGAGGAAAAAATCAAACGAATTTTAATAAAAATAATTAAAATATATCATTCATACTACTTCACCCAAATATCTCGAGAAAAAAATACCACAGTAAAATACTGTAGTATCAAAAGCACACTTATATTATAAATATTTCCTATGCACCGTCTTTCCATCATACGTAAATAAGATTTCTTTATTTTCAACTACCGTTTCCATATGAACTGTGCGGCCCCACAATTTATAAATATAAGGCAATACTTTTTCTAAATATTTTATATCTAATTCGATCCCTTCATACCAGTGCTTTAAATACAATTCTCCATTTCGCATATAGTCTCCATCATTGACAGTAATGTATGGAAATCCACCGTTTACTCTCATATTGACGAGTTGGTCACGAACGTTTTCCCAATCTCTATCTACAATTTTGTATTCTTTTCCTTGTTTTTGGAATAAATACATATCTTCTCTCAGTACAAGGTCTTTCGTTAAATAATTTCTTAAGAAAGAAATATCTGATTCAAGTTCGCGAACTTCAAAAATTTTTTCTCTTCCTTTCCCTTTTTGGAACCCACGTTTTAACATTTCTTCTGTTGGATTGTTATACCTTTCTTCAATATCTTCAAAGATTTTCAAACCTAAATAATAAGGATTAATGCTGGTACGTGAAGGCTGAACAACATTTGCATTAAGTTTTGCGAACTCAATCGCTTCATCACTCGTTAAGTCCATTTCCCTTAAAATACGTTGATGCCAATACGAAGCCCAGCCTTCGTTCATAATTTTCGTTTCTAGCTGTGGCCAAAAATATAACATTTCCTCACGTATCATAGTCATAATGTCTCTTTGCCATTCGGAAAGTTCACGACTATATTGAATAATAAATAAAAGGAGATCTTTTTCTGGTTGTGGAGGAAATTTATTTCTTTTCTTTTTCACAACGGGCTTCTTTTTGTCTTTTTTATCCAATTCCCATAAGTCATCGTACGGAGTGGAAGGTTTCTCATTGACCGCGATCTCTTCTTCCTCATTTAATTCCCATGATAAAGAATTTCGTAATAAAGAAGGGTCGATATGTTCTTCGATTGCTAATACAGCATCTAAAAATTCTTCCACTTCTTTTTTACCATATTGGATCTCATAACGACGGATCCGTTCCGCCGTTGAAGCCATACTTTCAACCATATCTCTTTTTGTATTTTGAAAACGAACATTATTTTTGAAAAAATCACAATGGGCAAGCACGTGGGCAACAATTAATTTATTTTGGATTAAGGAGTTTGAATCTAAAAGGAAGGCGTAACATGGATTGGAATTAATGACTAATTCATAAATTTTGCTTAATCCCAAATCGTAATGAAGCTTCATTTTATGAAATTGCTTTCCAAAACTCCAATGAGAAAATCGAGTAGGCATTCCGTAAGCACCAAATGTATAAATAATGTCAGCTGGACAAATTTCATACCTCATCGGATAAAAATCTAGCCCAAAACCTTGCGCAATCTCAGTTATCTCTTCAATCGCACGATCCAAAGCTTTTCGTTCATCATCGCGCATCATCTTTTTCCCTCCCTACTTATTTTTCAATGTATGTAAGGAAGAGGGAAAAGATGATTTCCTAGGTATGAAGATGTTATAGATAAAATTTCTTTTACTCAAAATAATGTAAACATAACAAGGAACCAAGTTGGTTGCCTTTAATCAAGAGGATTGTTCTTTTACCGTTAATTGAATTAACCGATTATTTGCTAAAGAATGTTGAATGGTTACAATGACAAAAGTTGGTCGATTGTTTTGCATAACTTCAAATTTAAAAGAATCTTTAACCTCTTGATCTGAAACCTTTTCACGTCCTAAATATTCATAATCTGCAACTTTTTGATCTGGGTAGTCTTCTTTCACGACAGCAATTGCTATTCTTCCATATTTCGCGTAATCCGGTTGTTGTGCATAAGCTTGTTGATGGGAAATCTATACGAGAAAAAGTGCTAACAAACCAAAATAAATTCGTCTCATTTTCGAAAATATACCCCCTTCAGTCTTTTTCCTTATCATTTTCTCCACAGATTTCCATCTTATGTATGTATAGCTTATTATTGAAAATACTTTGCTTCGTTCGCCAAATATATCCCGACATATTGATTCCGTTTCCATTCTTCATAGATTTCATGAAAAGATGGAGGAAGTTCTTTTTTAAATGTTCCAATCTCAATAGTAAATGCTGGTCTTCCATAATGATCAATAAACCAATCTGTAAACCCAGCTCCATATGATTCTTGCGGCGGATCAGCTAATTTGTAGGAAGTTAATTGAGCAAGTTTTTTTGCAATCGAATAGTCTCTTTTCACATTTTGTTTTTGTCCATAATTCCAATAAATCACTCTTCCTGTTGAATGATAGGAAACTGCCATAATCGGTTGTGTTTCTTCAATAAAATCAACCAATTTCTTGACTTCTAACGCTTGGAAAGGTTTTGTTCCCTTATAATTTTTTGGACCTGGTCTCTCTCTGGACGGAACTTCATTCCAGCCAGCGGGATACTGTCTGTTCAAATCAATTCCTATAGCATTTGCTTTCCAAGTTGTAAAATCTGTACTTCCATCATTTAAATATATCGCATACGATTTCCAAACAAATGATAGAAAATGTAATCCACCTTGTTGAAGCATTACACCATCAGGATTAATTTGAGGAATAAACCATATGGATACTTCATGAAAAACGTTTGAATCAAATGGACCAATGTTCGTATGTTTAGAATATGCATCTGCATATTGCTCCAACATATTCATTAAAAGAAATGTAGTCATCCATTCCCTTGCATGATGAGCCCCAATGAATACTATATTTCGTTTTCCTTTACCTAATTTAATGGCAAACAAATCATTTCCTAATGTCGATTTTCCAATGGAAGTAACTTGAATGTTTCCACGATATTTTTTCTGTATTTTTTCAATATCTTCCGTCAAATCGTAATAAGAATATGGAATTTTATATTGTACAATCTTTTCCTCGCCTACAAACGGATGGAATAGTATGGAAAACATTAACGCTAATTTTATCAATGGTATCACCTATAATTAGGCTTACCTACATTTCTTGGAGTAATCATGAAATATACTGGAAATATAAAACGGGTTATTATTCATTGGCTGTTAACTTTTTCAGAGAAAACAACAAAATAGATGTGACATACTATTAGTACTCCTTACAAAGGAGGCTGATCATAGATGAATAAAGCAGATTATGACCGCGCCCTTTATTATACTCATCGTTCACAATGGGATAATTTATTAATATTAATGGTCCGGACGAACGATGATTTTTTATCAAAAAAAATTGAACAATTTCTCCATGCTTATCATTTCGAAAAGAATTATTCCGTTATTGAAAAAAAATTATATAATTTGCTTCAATACATTGACCATGCAAATGAGACAGCAACAACCATTCAAGAAGAATCATTATACACATACGTTTAAATCGGCGGAAATACGGAAGAAACAAGTGAAGCGAGTGCTTAACTAGCACTCGTTATTTTTATTGAAAGATGTTCGATTATTTTCTATGATAGAGAAAATGAATTTTTTTTGAATTCAAGTTTTTTCTAATCCTTTGTTAAAAAAAATATGATATAAATGAATCAGTACATAATGGAGGATTTGTATGGAAAAACGAAGAATAAAATTGGATAATAGTCTGTTTTTAGCTTGGGGAACATCTGTTATTGCTATGGCTGGCAGTCTTTACTTTTCAGAAATAAAACAATATGAACCATGTGAGTTATGCTGGTATCAACGCATTCTTATGTATCCGTTAGTTATTCTTTTACTCATTGCTTACATGAAAAAAGACTTTAAAATATCCCTTTACACTTCTGTATTATCTGGAATTGGAGCATGCATCTCTCTTTATCATTATTTAATCCAAAAGGTTACGTTTTTTTCTGAAACTGCACCAGCATGTGGGAGAGTCCCTTGTACAGGACAATATATAAACTGGGGCGGATTTATTACTATTCCTTTTTTAGCATTAACAGCATTTATAATAATTTTTATTTTATCTTTGTACATGTTGAAGAATATAAAGGAGGACTAACTTTTGAAAAAAATCATCGTCTTTTTAGCCATTATTGTTCTTATATTTTCCGGCTTATATTTCGTAAATCAATACCAAAATAGTGAAAAATTAAAAAACAATCCATACGACAAAGAAAATCTAAAACAATCCACCATTGATTTATTGGATGATCCAAATTACCAAAATATTGTTTTACCAAGTGATTTAGAAGAAAAAATTCAAAGTGGTAATCCTGTAACGGTTTATTTCTTCTCTCCAGAATGTCCGCATTGTAAAAAAGCAACACCAATATTAGCACCTTTAGTTAAAGATATGGGGATTGATTTGTTGCAATATAACATTTTAGAGTATGAGCAAGGCTGGAATGATTATAACATTACAGCTACACCTACAATCATACATTTTGAAAATGGGAAGGAACAGGCTAGATTTACAGGGGCAGCATCTAAAGCTGAATATGAAGCTTGGCTAAACGAACATGTAAAAAAATAATAAAATTTTGTTACATTTAATACAAAAGACTTCAATAAATCGCGTCAAACGATTTATTGAAGTCTTTTTATATTAAATATTCATTATCAGGTTTAGAATACTGACTAAGTCTCATTTCTTTTAATGGATATTGAAAATGCTTCATTTTGAAAGGAAAATGTATTCCATACCGCTCTAATCGTTGAACATTTTTTTCAAACATGACTTTGTATTTTTCACGTTCTTGTTCGTCTACCATTTCAATTATTGATATAATAGTTTGCAGACTGCTTATGATTTCAAAAGAATTTTTTAAAATACTAATTTGTTCATTATTGAATCGGATATCAAGGATGTTTAATGATGAGAATTGTTCAATTTCTTCATCCGTAAAAAAATCAGGAAACAATGAAGTGTATAAATAATCAACTAATGAAAGAATGTATTGTTCCTGCTCCGGTGTTGATGCCGTAACAATTTTCATAATCACACAACTTTCTGTCATTTAATTGTAATCCATTTATCATAATTAACATTAGAATAACATATGGACAAATGGAATTTATGTGGTAATTAAAGGAACAGACTTGAGGTGATATTTTGATAATAACGAGGAAAAATGGAAAATACCTAGATTTAACTGTACCGAAACAATGGGAAGGGTTGACTATTGAGCAAATATTTCGAGATCTCTGGAGGGCACCAAAAAAGATTATTCATCAGTTTAGAATGGATAAATCAGTGTTGGTAAACGGTGAAATTGCGTCATTTCATTATAAATTGATTAGCGATGATATTTTACAAATTCCTTTATTTATTGATGAAGACTCGGGAATACCTCTTACCCCAATGAATATACATATACTTTATGAAGATGATCATCTCATCATTGTAAATAAACCTCCAAGTATAAGTACCCACCCTAATGAGAAGAAGGAAACGAATACATTATTAAACGGTGTATCTTATTATTTATTTCAAAAGGGCGAAAAACGACACGTTCGACAAATCCATCGTTTAGATAAAGATACTACTGGTGCTATATTATTCGGAAAACATGCATTGATTACAGCTATGCTAGATCAAATGCTATCAGAGAGAAAAATAAAGCGAACATATATGGCTATTGTACATGGAAAATTAAAAAAGAAAAAAGGAACGATTCACGCAAAAATTGGACGAGACCGACATCACCCCACAAAAAGAAGAGTTTCACCAACAGGACAAGATGCGATTACTCATTATGAGGTGTTAAACTACAACGATAAAAAAAATACTACACTTATTACATGCACTTTAGATACGGGAAGAACTCATCAAATACGTGTCCACTTAAGTTCTATAGGACATCCATTAGTCGGTGATCGATTATATGGTGGAAAACCTGACGTACAAAGACCTGCCCTTCATGCCAAATTTTTGGAATTTGTACATCCTATAACTTTGGAATACATACGTGTTGAAGCTCCATTTATTGATCATCCTCCAATTTTTCCATAAGAGAGGTTAAAAAGGTTTAATAACCGTCTAGGGATTGGTGCTTGCCAATCCCTATCTATTTACTATTTCATTCCTGATTTTATGGCAGCAGCGACAGAAACGGTTCTTTTTGCTTGATGAGCAACTGCCGCTTTGACATCTTCTTTCATTTTCCCATCCTCACCTACTGTAACACTCGTCCCATAAGGATTTCCTCCTGCGGCAAATGTTACCGGATCAGTATAACCAGGTGGTACGATAATAGCCCCCCAATGAGCCATTGATGTATATAAAGCGAGGATGGTCGCTTCATGCCCCCCATGTAAATTGCTTGCAGAACTCATGGCACTTACAACTTTATTCACTAATTTCCCTTGTGCCCATAAACCACCTGTTTGATCTAAAAATTGCTTAAATTGCGATGGAACGTTTCCGAATCGAGTAGGTGTACTGAAAATGATGGCATCTGCCCATTCTAAGTCTTCGTTTGTAGCTTCAGGTATATGTTTTGTTTCATCAAAATGTTTTTTCCAAGCCTCATTCGTTGCTATTGCGGACTCGGGAGCAAGCTCTTTCACTTTGCGTATACGAACTTCCGCACCAGACTCTCTTGCAGCTTCCTCTGCCCATTTGGCTAATTGATAGTTTGTACCTGTTGAACTATAGTAAATAATAGATAGGTTCACTTTTGTCATACGATCATCCTTTCTTAATGTAAATTTTGTTCTATAATTATTTCTCCTATTTCAAACTTGTATATGCATAAGTAATTAAAAAAGCTCAAATAAAAAAGCCTGTACTTCTGTACAGACGAAAAATATTAGAATTGAAAATTATCTGGATCCTTACCATAGCGCTGATTTTTATTTAATCGATTAATTTCTTCCATATCTTCATAGCTTAATTCAAAGTCAAATATATCCGCATTTTCTTTTATTCTCTCTAATTTAACAGATTTAGGAATGATTACTATATCTTGTTGTAAATGCCAGCGTAAAACGACCTGTGCAGGAGACTTTCCATATTTTTGACCAATTTCAGCAAGAATTGGTTCATCTAATAGTCTAGCTCTCGCAAGTGGAGACCATGCTTCTATTTGAATGCCATGTTGTTGACAGAATTGGCGAAGTTCCAGTTGTGAAAAATGTGGATGCAGTTCTACCTGATTTATAGCAGGTTTTACTTTACATTGTTCAAATATGTCCTGTAGATGATGAATCTGAAAATTACTTACACCAATGGCTCGAACTTTTCCTTCCTCATATATTTTTTCTAATGCTTTCCAAGTTTCTATATATTTCCCTTTTACTGGCCAATGAACTAAATATAAATCTATGTAGTCTAGATTCAATTTTTCTAAACTCGTTTCAAATGCTTTTAGTGTAGAATCATATCCTTGATCTGTATTCCAAACTTTTGTCGTTACAAATATTTCTTCACGTGGAATTCCACTTTCTCTAATTGCTTTTCCTACACCCGCTTCATTTTGATAAAATGCTGCGGTATCGATAGAACGATAACCAACATTCAACGCATACTTTACAACTTCTTCTACCTGTTTTCCCTCATCTACTTTGTAGACACCTAGGCCAAAAAAAGGCATCTCTACTCCGTTATTTAATGTTACAGTATCATTGATTGTTCTCACCCAATCCACTCCCATTCTCTATGTAATCTATGCCTTACATGTTAGTTTTTTCAGTAACACTCTCTTATCTTCCATAGAGTATTTTTTCTGAATCTTTATTCAAAAATTTTACCATAAAAAAGAGGATGTTTTAACCATCCTCTTATCATTTTTATTCTCTTTTCACAACTGCATGTCCGCCAAATTCATTACGAAGCGCTGCCACGATTTTACCCGAGAATGTATCGTTTTCCAATGATCGGTAGCGCATCATTAAAGAAAGTGCAATGACTGGGGCAGCTGTTTGAAGATCAAGAGCCGTTTCCACCGTCCATTTTCCTTCCCCAGAAGAATGCATAACTCCTTTAATACTTGAAAGTTTAGCATCTTTCGAAAATGCATTTTCCATTAATTCCATTAACCAAGAGCGAATAACTGATCCATGATTCCATACTCTTGAAACTTTTTCATAATCATATTCGAATTGACTTTTTTCCAAAATCTCAAACCCTTCAGCAATCGCCTGCATCATTCCATATTCAATTCCATTGTGAACCATTTTTAGGAAATGACCACTGCCAAGTTCCCCTGTATATAAATATCCATTTTCTACAGAAATATCTTTAAAAATAGGCTCAATCATTTTAAAAATCTCTTGATCTCCACCAATCATCGTACAAGCCCCGTGCCTTGCGCCGTCTGTCCCCCCGCTAGTTCCACAATCAAAAAAATATATTCCTTTTTCCTCTAGTTTTCGTCCTCTTTGAAGTGTTTCTTTATAATTTGAGTTCCCTCCATCAATTAAAATGTCACCGGCTTGCATATATGTATAAGCTTCATTGATAACCTGCTCAGTAATTTCTCCAGCCTGAACCATACACCAAATGATTCTTGGTTTCGGAAGTTTTTCCACCAATTCTTTTATAGATGATGAACCTTCAGCACCATATTCAACTGCTTTTTGGACGGATTCTTCATTTACATCATAGACCACTACTTCATGATGATGGTCGAGTAAATTGAACGTTAAATTTAATCCCATTTTTCCTAATCCTATCATCGCAAGTTTCATAATGTTATCCTCCTATTGATCAATTCTTTTATTAGTTTTTACATTATAACAGGAATTTTGCACAAATTTTTTAAAATAAAAAAGACAATTGGTTTCTTTCTAGTTATGAACCAATTGTCTGCTCTACTTCCTCCTATTATGCATTCATATTTGTCCTATTGTTTTTATTTTACGTTGATAGTTTTCTTTTTTCCATTTTATCTACACTTTCAACTACATAGATGGGAAAGTCTACATTATCCTTAATTATTTTTTCCTAAACAGTCCTGCTTCTCTTGCCGCATCAATACTCTTTTGTGCAAATTCAAACGGATCTCCTACATTTTCCCAATGAATGTACATTAATCGAGGTTCATCAAACAACCAATGGTTGTGTAGTGCAGTAACGATTAATCCTCTTTTTCTCAATTCAGAAATAAACGGGTTAATTTCTTTCTGTAAGATTACTGTCTCACCAAGATTTAAAGTACGCCCTTTTTTATTATCTTCAAATGAAAGAGCAAATGGTAGTGCAAGTGGGGATTGTGTTCGACGACCTAGTATTTGTGCATTAATATTTCTAAGACGTTGAACAACACATACTGGAGAAGATGTTATGACTTCTCCCCCTATAATATTGGCTAGTTTTTGGCATGTCGAAATTTTATTATGTTTTTTTCTATCAAAAGCTTCATCAAGATTATGATCATTTCTTATAGAACCATACATTATACGATCCCAAAATGGATTCATCCTATTCACCTCCATTTCGCTAATAATATATTCATTTAAGAAGGACAAGTATGGATGAATAACCTGTTACTAATACACATTCAGATGCGGAATTGTGAAATTCCCTTAGGAAAATTTCATTCAACAATTAACGTTTATTCTTAATTTCACTAGTAAAAAATGATCCATATGTTTTTGGTTTGACAAGATTTAATTTTAATCTTATTAATAGAAAAACCACGGTTAACGTAACAAGCGGCTAAAATGTAAAAAAGCTATTAGAACGTTTATATAAACGTCCTAATAGCTTGTGAACATATAATTATTTTACCCCAACAGCTTTTTTAGAAGGAGCTTGATGTATCGCTTGGTTGACCAAATCTTCTACTGCTTCCAATAATCCTTCATTCACACTTGGATGAGGATATAACGGAAACTTCAAGTCTTCCTCCCTAGCAACCATTTCTAGGGAAGATATAGCCGTAGAAATTAACTCAATGGCTCCAGCACCCATTAAATGAACACCTAGAATTCGCTCTGTTTTATGATCTGATACAATTTTTGCAAATCCTTCACGTTGATTTAATATACCTGCATATCCATTTCCTGCTAAGTTAAACTGTCCCGTTCGTACTTCATAGCCTGCTGCTTTTGCTTCATCTTCCGTTAATCCTACAGAAGCAATAGGTGGTTTACTATGGACTACTTTCGGTATATATGGTGTTACCCACTCCGATGATTGACCGCAAATGACTTCAGCTGCCGTTTTCCCTTGCTTAATAGCTTTTACAGCTAATTGCTCACCACCGGTCACATCACCAATTGCATAAATTTTCGGAATTGAAGTTTGACATCTTTCATTTATGGCTATAGAACCATCTTCATTAAAGACCATCTTTAAACGGTCGACTCCTAAATCCTCTACATTAGCTTTATAACTTGATTGAACATATAGGTGAGAAGCTTCAATGGAAACCTCCCCTTTGTCACTTTCAATCATTACCACTACTTGTTCTTCATTGGATTCAGCTTTTACTAAGCGTGAACATTTGACAATTTTTATCTTGTTTTTCTTCATTAAACGTTGCAATTCCCTTTCGATGGAAGAATCAAATCCAAAACCATTCCAATTCGAATCGAATAAAATGGTCACGTCACTTCCTAAAGCTTTAAAACTAAATGCAGCTTCTAGGGCTATATAATCATTACCATAAATGACAAGATGTGATGGAACTTCTTTTAATTCATATAATGAGCGAGAATGTACAATTCGCGTATGATCGAATTCTACCCCCGGAAAACTATCTGGTCTACTACCTGTCGCAATGATCACTTCATTAAATTTATATATATCAAATTGATGGCCATTTTCTACACCGATTCGTTCTGAGTCTAAAAATGTTGCTGAACCTTGTAACACTTCAATCTTATTTGCTTTACAAAGAGCTTCTACACCTTTTCGAAGCTGAGTTACTACTTTTTCTTTATAAACTTGTAGTTGTTCGAATTGTAGTTTATATTCACCCACTTCTATACCGAAAGAGGAAAGTTGTGACACTTCTTGAGCTTTTGTAGAAATGTGTGAAAAAACTTTTGAAGGAATACATCCTTCATTCAAACAAACTCCACCCACAACATTTTTTTCGATTAATGTTACTTCTCGACCTAGTTGAGCAAGGCGAATGGCTGCCGTATAACCTCCAGGTCCTCCACCAATGACGATGACATCTCTTTCTTGTGTTAATTCTCCGACAACCATTATACCAACTCCAACAATAGCATTTTTGGATTTTCTATTAGCTCTTTGAAGCGATTTGTAAAGGCAACAGCTGTTCCACCATCTGCTACACGGTGATCAAATGACATCGATACATTCATCATCGAACGAATGACAATTTCTTTATTTCGAACAACTGGCATTTCTTTCGTTTTATGGAAAGCCATTAATGCAACTTCTGGATAGTTGATAATTGGTGTTGCACCAATACTTCCGAGCGGACCAACGTTACTAATTGTAAACGTACTTCCCGTTAATTCTTTCATTGATAATTTATTTTCTTGAGCTTTTTTATTAAGCTCTTTCATTTCTTTATGAATTTGTTTAATTGATTTTGTCTCAACATTATGGATAACAGGTACGATTAAACCTTCTTCTGTATCTGCTGCAATTCCAATGTTGTAAACCTTTTCTAACTTTATAACCTCATTTTCTTCATCCAATTTTGCATTGAAAATTGGGAAATCTTTTAATGCAAGTTGCAATGCTTTAATGAAAAATGCTGCAACAGAAATATTATGCCCCATTTCTTTTAATTCACTTCTAAACTCGATGAGATCAGTCATATCGATCTCTTCAAAATGTGTAACATGCGGGATTGTGAATAATGATTGAGACATTTTCTTCGCAATTTGTTTGCGACGTCCCTTAAATGGAATGACCTCAGGATCACGTTTTGCCACTTCGTAAACGGCCGCTGGTTGTTCCGAAACTTCCTTCTTAACCTCATCTTGTGTTGATACAGGATTTTTCAATTGTTCAATGTAACGATAAACATCTTCATCAGTCACTCTTCCTGCTGGCCCAGTTCCAACGATTTCTTCAATATTCACTCCATGATCCCTAGCAATTTTTCTCGTATACGGTGCAGCAAGAACTACTTTCATTTGACCAGCAGCTGCTGGTTTAAACTCTTTCGATTCTTGTTTTGTTACTTCAGCAATGACAGGTTCTTGTTTTTCAACTGTGGATTCCGATTTTTCTTCCGTTTGAGTCAAAGCGCTAGTACCGCCCTCTTCTTCTATGATTAAAAGGGTTGTACCGACCGTAACAGTATTTCCTGTTTCTACTAAAATTTCTTTCACAATGCCTGTTCCAGGAGACGGCAACTCTGCGGTCATTTTATCTGTTTGAACTTCTACTAATGCTTGGTCTGCAGTCACTCGATCTCCTACTTTGACGAAGTAATGAAGAATTTCACCTTCATGCATTCCTTCGCCGATGTCGACTAGTTTTACTTCTAACACAGTTTCACCTTCTTTCTCGTTAAAAATGGATCACTTTCTCGATTGCTTTTACGACACGACCAGTATTTGGTAAATAATGTTCTTCTAATGTAAAGAACGGAACTGGAACATCAAAACCTGTTACGCGCTCAATAGGAGCTTTCAAATAAAGGAACGATGTATCGTTAATAACTGAAATTACGTCATTACTTACTCCACCTGTAGCATGAGCTTCATGCACAATGACAACTCGACCAGTTTTTTGAACAGATTCAGCAATGGCATCTTTATCTAATGGATATAAAGTGCGTAAATCAATAACATCACATGTTACGCCTTTTTTCTCCATTTCTTCTGCTGCTTTCGTTGCAACTGGTACCATTGCACCCCATGCGAAGATAGAAACATCTTTACCGTCACGAACTTTTCTTGCTTTTCCGATTTCTACCGTATATTTGCCTTCAGGTACATCTTCACGACTTGAACGATATAGTTTCATCGACTCCATAAATAAAACCGGATCTGGATCTTCGATTGCAGCAATCAATAAACCTTTCGCGTCGTAAGGAGTTGAAGGACAAACGACTTTAATTCCTGGCATATGTGTAAAGAGTGTCTCTACACTATCGGAATGAATTTCTGGAGCACGAACCCCTGCCCCATAAGGTGCACGAATGACTAGAGGAACATGGAACTTGCTCATCGTTCTCATTCGAATCCGTGAAGCATGTGTCATGATTTGTTCATAAGCAGGGTAAATAAATCCTAAAAATTGAATTTCAGCAACTGGCAACATCCCATTAATAGCCATTCCAATTGAAACACCGACAATACCTGCTTCACTTAATGGTGTATCAATGACACGGTCCTCTCCGAACTCTTCTTGTAGTCCGTCTGTTGCACGGAAAACTCCACCGTTTTTCCCAACGTCTTCACCTAAAACGATGACTTCTTTTTTCTCTTTTAACATCGTACGTAAACCATCTGTCACCGCTTGAACTAATGTTAATTTATTCGTCTTTACATGTGTTTCAACTGTCATCGTTTTTCACCCCGCAAGTATTCAAAATATGCTTGTTTTTGTTCCTCAATAGTCCATGTCGGTTTCTCGAATACATGATCAAACAAGTCATTGACGTCAGGGGCTGGGAATGCTTCCATTTCTTTTACTGCCTCTTCAATCGTTTGTGATGCTTTTTCTTCTACTGAAGCAGCCCATTTTTCATCCCAAATTCCTTTATTTTTCATTAATCTTTCCACACGTAAAATTGGATCATATTTTTCTCTTCGTTCTAAACTTTCTTCTTGATTACGATATTTCGTTGGATCGTCCGCAGTTGTGTGGGCACCATAACGCCATGTTACCGCCTCAATTAACGTT
Source organism: Bacillus sp. JST-5 (assembly GCF_057747715.1). Taxonomy (NCBI): domain Bacteria; kingdom Bacillati; phylum Bacillota; class Bacilli; order Caryophanales; family Bacillaceae; genus Bacillus; species Bacillus sp. JST-5. The sequence goes on from NZ_JBYLHW010000014.1 coordinate 22,124, forward strand.
GGACCTTCACCGTTTCTTGCACGATCTAATGCTTCTTTTGTGTAGAAATAAACAGCAAAAATATCGTTACCGTCTAGACGAATACCTGGAATTCCATAAGCTACAGATTTCTGGGCAATCGTTTTAGAATTCATTTGTTTATGAATAGGTACTGAAATTGCGAAACTATTATTTTGGTTAAAGAATACTACTGGTGCTTTAAATACACTTGCAAAGTTCAATCCTTCATGGAAGTCGCCTTCAGAAGTTGCACCGTCTCCAAAATAAACAATAGCTGCATTTTTAGTCCCTTTATATTTTTCTGCCATAGCTGCACCTGTTGCATGAGGGAGTTGCGTAGCAATCGGTACGGCAGGTGGGAATATTTTTTTTCCTTCAGGAGGAACACAGCCTTCAACTCGTCCATTCCAATATAAAAATACAGTTGAAAGTTTATGTCCGAAAGTAATTGTTGCCGCATGATCACGATACGTTGGGAACAGCCAGTCGTCTTTTTCTAGTGCAAGAGCACTTCCAACTTGTGCAGCTTCTTGTCCTTCAAATGGAGCGTATGTTCCTAATCTACCTTGGCGTTGCAAGCTTATTGCTTTTCTATCAAAAGTACGAACAAACATTAAACGTTCATATAATTCTTTAATAAATTCTGGTGTAAGCTTGTCTTCATATTTTGAATCGACGATATTACCATTTTCGTCTACGATTTGAATCTTTGGGAATTGGTGTTCCATGATCTCACCTCTTTATTATTCATCTTTATTTTTTTATGTCCCATTTCGGACGTTTATGATGTGTGAAAAAGCTATTTCTCTTCTTACGTTCTTCAATTCGTTTTTCTACAAATAGGTTTGCTGCTTTATAGGTTGGAATTTTTTCACTTTCAGAATATTTATAGACCTCTAGTAAAGAAGAATAAATCGCTTCCGTTTTCTTTAGAACACGATTTTTATTTGGACCGTACAATTCATCTGCTACTTGGATTAATCCACCTGCATTTACAATATAGTCAGGCGCATAAAGAATTCCTTTTTCGTATAATGCTTGACCATGTCTTTCTTCATTTAATAGCTGATTATTAGCACTTCCGGCAATTGCTTTCACTTTCAATTGTTGAATCGTATCATCATTAATGATTGCACCTAAGGCACAAGGTACGAATACATCGGCATCAACGCTATAAATCTCATCACTAGAAACAACTTTTACTGTGCCATCGTATTGTTTACTCAATTCAACGAGATCTTGAATTGCTTTTTCATTAATGTCTGTTACGTAAAGATTTGCTCCATTTTCTAATAATTGAGTAGCAACTTTAAATCCAACTTTTCCTAAACCCTGGATGGAATAAGTTTTTCCCTCTAATTTTTCGTCTCCAAAAGCAACTTTATTTGATGCTTTTATTCCATAAATGACTCCTAATGCAGTTGGAACAGATGAATCTCCACTACCGCCATATTCTTCAGGTATACCAACAATACAATTAGTCTCTTTCGCAGCATGGACAAAATCTTCTGGTGTTGTTCCCATATCGGTACCTGTATAAAATCTTCCATTCAATGATTCTACGAATTGGCCAAACGCACGAAATAGCTGTGGGGAACGATCTTTATTTGGATCACCAATAATTACAGACTTTCCTCCACCAAAATCAACATCAGCTGCAGCACATTTGTATGTCATCCCTTTTGATAAACGTAATACATCTTCTAGCGCTTCTTCTGTGGAAGCATAAGGGCGCATACGGCATCCGCCAAGTGCCGGTCCAAGTGTTGTATTATGTATTGCAATAATAGCTCTTAATCCACTGTCTGGATCATTGCAAAATACTATTTGTTCATGTTCATAAGCTTTTGTAAAAATATCCATTGTTGTATCCTCCTACTTGTGAAATAGTAAACGCTTACATAACAAATAAAAAAAACAAGATTTCCTACTATAAGTCTAATATTCTATTACGTTATTTTAACGATATTCTATCATTTCGTAATATTTATCGTCAATCATTTGCCATAATTTTTTGAAATGTCGATTTAATTCTTAATTTTTCTACTGAAATTCCATATAAAAAAGGAAAGAGGATTATATCCCTTTCCCTTTTATACACTACTTAATAAAGCACGGTCGCTTGCTAATTTTTCTCCACGAATACGTTGGAATTCTGCTAAAAGTTTTTCAATAGTTAATTTCTTTTTCTCTTCTTCTCCAACTTCTAAAATTATTTGACCTTTATCCATCATGATCAAACGATTTCCTAAATCAAGTGCTTGCTGCATATTATGGGTAACCATTAAGGTTGTTAGTTTATGTTTTTCAACAATTTCTTTCGTTAATTCTGTAATTAATTGGGCACGGGAAGGGTCAAGTGCCGCAGTATGTTCATCTAGCAATAAAATGGACGGCCCAGTAAAAGTTGCCATTAATAGTGATAATGCTTGTCTTTCTCCACCAGATAACAGACCGACTTTAGCGTTCATCCGGTTCTCTAATCCAAGGTGTAGAGATTTTAAAGATTCTATAAAGAATTCTTTTCTCTTTTTTGTAACTCCGGAACGTAACGTTCTTTTCTTGTCACGAGAATAAGCCATTGCCAAGTTTTCTTCAATCGTCATGGATGGTGCTGTCCCTGCCATCGGATCTTGAAAAACTCGCCCGATATATTGGGAACGTTTATATTCCGGCATATTAGTTACATCTTTTCCTTCTATTTCAACTGTTCCAACATCAGGAGTCAGAACACCAGAAATTATATTCATTAATGTAGATTTACCTGCACCATTACTACCGATAATCGTTACGAAGTCTCCTTCTTTTAATTGAAGATTGATTCGATCAAGTCCGATCTTTTCATCAGGTGTTCCTTCGTTAAAAATCTTACTGATTTGATTGAGCTTTAGCAATGGCTTCTCCCTCCCCACTCAATGCTGTCATTCTTTCTGCATGACGCCTTGCTTTTCTACGTTTTTCACGCTGATTATCGATAATGTTTGGAATTACAAGCGCTAAAATAACGATAACAGCCGTAATCAATTTCATATCTCCAGCATCGAGGAATTCGACACGGAGCGCTAAACTTACAACAATTCGGTAAATAATAGCTCCACAAATAACTGCTAAAGTCGTTCTAGCAATTGTCTTTGTACCAATAATTGCTTCACCAATGATAACGGATGCTAACCCGATAATAATCATACCAATTCCCATACCGACGTCAGCAAATTTTGAATATTGTGCAATTAATGCGCCTGAAAAAGCAACGAATGCATTAGAAATACCTAATCCTAAAATAATAAGTCCGTCAGTATTTGCAGAAAAACTGCGAATCATTCGCTTATTGTCGCCTGTTGCACGAATGGCTAAACCAATTTCTGTTTTTAAGAAACGGTCTGTAATCCATTTTATGAAAAACGTGACAATAAACATACTGACAATAATACCCCAAGTTGAGTTAATATTCGATATTTTTGTGAAAATAGTTTCTGAATTTAATAGTGGAATATTTGGTCTCCCTATTGAAGTATCAGAAGTCAATCCCATAATTCGAAGATTAATAGAATATAAGGCAATCATCATTAATATTCCAGAAAGTAATGCATTAATTTTCCCTTTTGTATGAAGGATTCCCGTAATACAGCCAGCAATAAAACCAGCAACGAGAGCCGCTAGCGTCGCAATGATTGGATTGAATCCTGAAAAAATCATTGCTGATGCTACTGCGGCACCCGTTACAAAGCTGCCGTCTACGGTTAAATCCGGGAAATCAAGTACGCGAAAGGATAAATAAACGCCAAGTGCCATAATTGCGTATATGATTCCCATCTCGATAGAACCGAAGATTGCAGTACCCATTTGTAATCTCTCCTAACTTATTCTACGTATTCTGCGATGCTATCCCATTCAGACTTCAACTCAATCCCCATCTCAGCTGCAGCCTTTTTATTAATAACAAGTTTTAGTTTTTGTGGATATTGAACAGGTATTTCAGACGGTTTTTTCTCACCTTTTAATATAGATGCAGCCATTAATCCTGCTTCATAACCGATGTCATAATAATCAAATCCGTAAGCAGCAAAAGCACCTTTTTCAATGGAGTCAAGTTCAGCGGTTAATAATGGTACATCATGTTCATATGCTACAGAAATGACTGACTCGATAGCTGAAACTACTGTATTGTCAGTAACAATGTAGTATGCATCAATTTTGTCAACGATCGATTCAGCCGCTTGTTTAACTTCAGCAGAGGTTGAAACTGAAGCCTCAATAGGGTTTAAACCTATTTCTTTCATTAAACCTTTTACAGAGTTTACTTGTGCAACTGAATTTTGTTCACCGGCATTGTAAAGTAATCCGACATTTTTACCGCCTAATTCTTCTTTAATGAATTTTAGCGTATTTGGAATTGCTTCCGGATGAGCGTCGATCGTACCAGTAATATTTTCACCTGGCTGATCCAATGCCTTTACAAGTTCAGCACCAACCGGATCTGTCACACTAGTAAAAATAATCGGAATTTCTTTAGTATAGCTTAACACACTTTGAGCACTAGGTGTAGAGTTGGCAAAAATTAAATCTGGATTTGAACTAACTAAATTGTTAGCAATGGTTGTATTAGCACTTTGGTCTCCTTGTGCATTTTGCACATCGTATTTTGCTTCAATTCCTTGATCTTCTAATGCTTTTTTGAAACCTTCAAAAGCTTCATTTAATGAAGGATGTTCTACAATTTGTGTAACTCCTATTTTATATGTTTTTTTATCTTTATTATCATTGGATCCGCTAGATTCATCAGATTTCCCACAAGCCGCTAAAATCAAACCGGCAGATAATACGATACTTAGTAAAGATTTCGTACGTTTTTTCATTCTATTGTTACCCCCTTGATTGCTATAAAATGAAAGATATTTTTATGATGTATATTATCTTATAAAACTCGGAAAATATCCCCCTTTCTCTACGATGAAAAACCAATCGTATGTAACCGTTTACAAAACAAAATAATAAAAAACAATTAATCGCTATCATGTCTATCGTCAAAACATGATAACGTTAATTTAACGTTATATTATCATTTATTAATAATTTGAGTCAATAAATTTTTTGAATCTTTTAAATCATTGTATAAATAATATTTTTGTAAAAAAATTTTATTCATTTCTTTCCATTTAAAAATTTAATTGAATTCCAGACTGTATTTTTAATAAGAAATACATGAACCTTAATAGTATTTCTATATCGCAATATTTTCTACAAACAAGAACATATGGGTTGAATCCTTTACTTAGTGAAAAAGAGGTTAATTACTAGAGGTTACGCACAATTCATTGGTTTGAACTTATAGCAACTAAGCCAGAAATTGAAACAAAATACATTACCAACCTATTAATTGAGGAGTTTATTGAACAAACAGTAGAAAAGGTAAAAACAACATTAGAAGATTGGGATGCAAAGCTACTATTAGACTGTTACTTTTAAACTAAATCCATGTTTTTATTTTTAAAGAAAATGATAGGGAATTACATGGCAGAGTCGAACGCGTATCCCCCACCGAATAGAGAGTCACTCTCCGTATGTAGGGAGCTTTATGGTCTCCTACCTCTTCTTATTTTAATTGCAATACGTATTAATTAAAAGATATAAATAGTAGAATTATCATTAATTCTTAACTACGGACAAGTCTGTGATTAATTTCTCAAGTTTGATGACTCGTCCGTATTTTAAGAGTGAAGATACGTAAACTGGCACGAAAGAGTAGCTCCAAATGAATATCGTTGAAAAATTTAAACAAAATGCTCACCAAGTCATTATCCTTATTTTCTCATTTAAGTTCAAATGTTAAATTAACAGATAGATATAGCTAATATGAAAAGTAATCCACTTATCATTTTTGGAGTAATTTGATAAAATCCCTCATGTATCTACCTATTTTTTCAACTTCATCCATCACGTACATAATTTTATTTTCATCCAAGTACCAATTATCTTTTGTTATACCCGTTTTATCAACAACTGGACTGACAAAAAAAGTTGTTTCAGCCGGGAAATGAATTTGATAGGTTAGTAATGCCCGTCGAGCATGATAGTTTTTACAAGTAATAATAGCTCTTTTAGGTTTTATCCCAGCCAATTCAAGTACTTCCCAAGAATTTTTTGAGTTCTGAAAAGTATTTAAAGCTTTATCTTCTTTTAAGATTGCTGTTTCTGGAACACCTAGAGATAAACCTACTTCACGCAAGTAATCCCATTCTGTTGTCCTAATGTTTGGATTTCTCCCACCAGATGGAAGTATATAAGGAGCAAGTCCTTGATGGTATAATTCTGCTGCCCTTTCCATCAACTGAGGTTGACTGCAACCGGGAACTAAAATAATATCTGAAGGCTCAACCTCTGTTTCAACAAAAATAAAATCTGTTATACAATCAAACGGATATGACAATTTATCTCCCTCCTTCTAAAATAGTTTGGCTCGACTAATCGATCTTATTACCCTAAAATTAGGAAGTTGTGAGGGACTTACAAGAGAAATAAGCTAATTGTCTATTTCTTATTTATTTCACCATCGCCCATTATTGAAAATGACAACTTTAAAAAAATAGAATGCTCAAAGTTTGCCAATTATTATGGTTATCTTCTTGCATTCTATTCTTTCTATTATATTATTCATTAATGGATGAAAGTAAACCCTTGCATTAAGGGGCATTGAATTCTCAGCCTAATGAACATACATCTAATAATGTAAACCATTCTTTTTTCAATTTCTCATATTTTGGAATGTTGTAAATAGAGTTGACGCTGTTTGTTCTGCTTCCTTCATCATTGTTTGAATGACCTCTTCGACAGTAGGTAAATCTTTTATTAGACCTGCTATTTGTCCACTGTTCATATAACCTTTTTCCTCGTTTCCTTCGAGTGCACCAATTTTATGATATGTCTCACTTGTTTTTTCATTAAATTCTTCTAAACTCATGCCTTTCTTTTCCTTTTGTAATAATTGCTCCGTATATGGCGCCTTTAAGACTCTGCGTACTCTTCCTACTGAACGTCCAACAATCATAGTACTTACATCATCAGCATCCAATATTTTTTTCTTGTACATGTCAGCAAATGGTGCCTCTTTCGTAGCAATAAATCTCGTACCCATTTGTACTCCTTGTGCACCTAAAGCAAGCATTGCTGCAAGTCCCCTTCCATTTCCAATTCCTCCAGCAGCAACTACTGGAACATTAACAGCTTGTACTAGTTGTGGGATTAACGTCAACGTTGTCGTTTCAAATGGAGAGTTAATTCCTGCTGCTTCATATCCTTCCCCGACGATTATATCCGAACCGGCACTTTCAGCTTTCATTGCATGTTTGACTGATCCTACAACCGTAATAACTTTTACACCATGATCATGAAAATATGGTACAAGTGGAGCAGGATTACCAGCAGATAAAGATACAACCGGTACTCGATGTTTAATTACAAGTTCTACGATTTCTTTTGCATATGGAGAAACTGTTAGCGCAATATTGACTGCAAACGGCTTATCTGTTCGCTTTTTCACTTCTGTAATAATCGATTCGACTTCATCCGGCATCATTGTCCCCGCTCCAATCGTTCCTAATCCACCAGCTTTAGATACAGCTGCTGTTAGCGGAGCATTACTGATATTGCCCATCCCCCCTTGAATAATAGGAATTTGAATGTTTAATAGTTTACAAAGTTTATTCATCCTCATTCTCCTTACTTCATATGTTATAATTTTGATAACGTTTTCAATTTAGGAGGTCTTGTTATGATTATATCGTTAAATGGAAAAAAACCAAAGATTGATCCAAGCGTTTTTATCGCTCCTGGTGCACATATTATGGGAGATGTTACGATTGGAAAAGATTCTAGCATTTGGTTTAATGCCGTTTTACGTGGTGATGAAGGACCAATAACAATCGGAGAAAGATGTAACGTTCAAGATAATTGCACCCTTCATCTTTATGAAGAATTTCCATTAATTTTAGAAGATGAAGTTTCTGTTGGGCATAACGTTATTTTGCACGGTTGTATTGTTCGCAAAGGCGCTTTAATCGGTATGGGTTCTACAATTATGGATGGTGCAGAAATTGGAGAAGGAGCATTTATTGGGGCAAACACATTCATTCCATCAGGAAAGAAAATTCCTCCAAATACTTTAGTATTAGGTTCTCCTGGAAAAGTCGTTCGTGAACTTACTGACAAAGATAAACAAATTATTCAATTAACTATAGATACATATTATGAAAAAGGAAGATTGTTCAAAAAAGAATTAGAGTCTCAATTGAAACATGAGTAAAATAGAATATAGAAATGAACTGCCCCCCTGTCAAGTAGACAGCGGAAAAAAATGAATTTAAGCGGCTTTAGTCCTGTATTCAACTGGACTAAGGCCGTTTAGTTTTTCTTGATATCTTTCATGATTATAGAAAAATATGTATTCATCAATTGCTTTTCTAAGATCATCAAAGGTTTCATACTTGTGTAAATAATAATTGTCACATTTGAGGATTCCCCAAAACGACTCCATGGGTCCGTTATTAATCTCCTCCAAGACGATGATTCTTTTAATCCTTCAATTCCATATTTTTTATATCTATATATCCATCATAAATGGTTACACCACGCACATTATAAATGAATTCTAATTCGGAAATAGTGTGAGTACCGTTTTCTAAAGCTTTGACTATCATAATTTTTTCCTCTAAAGCACTTGCTCTTTTTGACATAAAAATACTCCCCCTAAAGTAAACAGTTTTTTATTTTTTAACTGTCTACCTTAAGGGGAGCATATCATTTTCCAATCGCTTTTTCTATAAACTTTCATCTACCATAAGAGGATGATGGTTAAAATCATATTCTTTATCTTTTTTCTTTATTTCATTTCCTTCACTAAACACTTCTTCAAAAAATCTGCTTGCAGGCTCTGCCAATTCACGATAATAGTCAGCAAATAATGAAGCCGCATGATTTCCCAACCATTTGTCTGGCAATAATTCTTCTGGCAACCCTGGATCTATAAAGAGAAATTTTCGGTATTGGTGGACAAGCTTTGTACGTTCCACAAAACATTGAGCATCTGTCATCTCACCTTTATGGATTTTGTTTTTATCGATGACATATTTTTGGCTATACTCTGCAATAAATTCTTCATATTTTTCATTAATGGCATCTAAATCCCAACAATCTTGGACTAACATTTTATTTTCATGCGGTCCGTCATACTCTGTAATAAAATAATGGATGTATGAATGAATGCCATATTTGTCCATTAATGAATATACTTGTTTTGTCAAATCATTCGGAGATATCCAACAGCTATTAGAAATGGTTCCAAATCCGCTCCAAACGAGTTCTTTCCTTAATTCATCTCGGATGTTTCTTTTTTCCTCTGGTATGGAATAAATGAGCATTCTCCATTTACCATCCCAACGCTCAGATTTTAACTTAAAAATTCGATTGGCGGCTTCATCCATTCGAGAAATACCACGATCCGTTAAGAAATAATAACTTTTATTTCCTTCTTTTCTGGACATGACCCAACCTTGTTTGTGCATTCGTGAAATGGCAGCTCGGACAGATTGCTCATTATGTCCAAATTCTTTTAATAAACGGATCAAGCTTCCAATCCAAATTTCATTACCATAATGCCTTATATAATCTCCATACAGAGTAAAAATCATCGATCTAGTATTAAAATTGTTTTCCATTTCTTTTCCCCTTCGCTAACACTATAATAAAACGGTTCATTGCTAATTAATTATTTCACAATGAACCGCTTGTCTGTCAAGTATTTACTATTCCCCTTTAAATTGTGGAGACCGTTTTTCTGCAAAAGCGTTTAGTGCTTCGATACGATCTTTCGTTGGAATCGTTATTTCATATGCTTTTGCTTCAATTTCAAGTCCAGTATGGAGGTCTGCATTCATTCCTTGGTTAATTGCAAATTTTGCTTGCTGAACGGCTATTGGTCCGTTTTGTAAAATGGCATTGGCTAATTCATGGCAAGCCTCCATTAGTTGGTTTGATTCAACAACAGATGTTAAAATGCCGTAATTCATTGCCTCCGTTGCATTTATTTTTTTCGCGGTTAAAATTAATTCTTTCGCTTTTGCCTCACCAATTAATCTTGGAAGTCGTTGTGTACCACCTGCACCTGGAATTATTGCCCAGCTAGTTTCAGTCAATCCCATCTTTGCATGTCGAACGGCAATACGAAAATCACAAGCTAACATTAATTCAAAACCACCACCGAAAGCATATCCGTTAACTGCTGCAATTGTCGGTTGTGGTAAGTCTGCTATTTGTTGAAATACGGTGCGAATTTTATAAACGTTTCGTCTCACTTCTGCTTCCGTCAATGTTCTGCGTTCTTTTAAATCCGCCCCAGAACTGAATGCTTTATCTCCTGCACCTGTGAAAATAACAATTCGTACATCTTTATCAACACGAATTTGTTCAACTAATTCTCCCAATTCTTTCAATGTCGCATAGTTAAAACAATTTAGTGCTTCAGGACGGTTAATGGTTACCAAACCAATGTAGTTTTTCTTTTCGTAAAGAAGATTTTCCAAGAGTCTCCCCCCTACTCGATGTTTTCTACTACAGTCGCAATTCCTTGACCGACACCGATACACATCGTTGCAAGTCCATATTGTACTCCACGGCGTTTCATTTCATAAATAAGAGTTGTCAATATTCTAGCTCCACTTGCACCTAATGGATGGCCAAATGCAATCGCACCACCATTGACGTTTACAATTTCGCGATTAAGGCCAAGTTGCTTAATACATTCTAACGATTGGGAGGCAAATGCTTCATTTAATTCCACTAAGCCTAAATCTGAAATGGATAATTGTGCTCTTTGTAAAGCTTTTCTAGTAGCATAAATTGGACCAAGTCCCATGATGGCAGGTTCAAGTCCAGCTACAGCAGATGCTTTATATTTAACAAGAGGTTTTAAGCCTAATTCTTCAGCTTTTTCGCGAGACATCATTAATACTGCTGATGCTCCATCGTTAACGCCTGAAGCATTACCAGCCGTAACAGTTCCATTTGGGAATAAAGGTTTTAATTTAGCTAATTTTTCTAATGTTGTATCTGGACGTGGATGTTCATCTGTATCAACAATTATTTCATTTCCTTTTTTATCCATAAAAGAAACAGGGACTATTTCTTCTTTAAACTTACCACTTTCCATCGCTGCTTTTGCTTTCATTTGACTTTCATAAGCAAACTCATCTTGTTCTTCACGAGAAATATTAAAACGTTCTGCAACGTTTTCTGCCGTTTGTGGCATAGAATCTGTTCCATACATTTCTTCTAATTTACTATTAATAAATCTCCAGCCAATGGTAGTATCAAATAATTCCATATTTCCACGTGGAAAGTCTAATTCTGGCTTTGCCATAACAAATGGTGCACGAGTCATACTTTCTGTACCACCGGCTATAAATATATCGCCCTCTCCAGCCATGATTGCACGAGCAGCATAATTGACAGCATCCAAGCCAGAACCACATAGACGGTTAACAGTAGTACCACCTACTTCAACTGGTAGTCCTGCAAGCAATGCAGACATTCTTGCTACATTTCGGTTGTCTTCCCCTGCTTGATTGGCATTTCCTAAAACAACTTCTTCAATTTGATCAGCAGGAAGATTAGGATTTCTGTCCAAAATAGCTTTAATAACCACTGCACCTAAATCATCCGGACGTACTTGTTTTAGTGCACCTTTATATCTCCCTATTGGAGTACGTACCGCATCTACAATGACGACTTCTTTCATTGTTGTTCTCCTTTCTGATGTTACTCACCTTTATTGGTATAGTCGTATACTCCACGACCTGTTTTCCGTCCTAGTCTTCCTGCTTTGACATATTTCACTAATAGAGGAGCTGGACGATATTTTTCACCTAATGTTTTATGTAAATAATTTAAATTGTTTAAACGAGTGTCTAATCCAACTAAGTCTGCTAATTCAAAAGGACCCATTGGATAATTCAATCCTAATTTAATGGCTTTATCAATTTCTTCTGGAGTTCCAACTCCTTCTTGAAGCATATAGAATGCTTCATTACCAACTAGAGCACTTATTCGGCTTGTTACAAATCCAGGAAACTCATTGACCACAACTGTTTCTTTTTTCATTTTTTCAGCGGCAGCTTTTACGAGTTCAGCAGTTTCATCACTAGTTTCCAACCCACGAATAATTTCCACTAGTGGCATTTTATGAACTGGATTAAAGAAATGCATAGCAATTACTTTATCAGGTCGTTTAGTAAACGATCCAATTTCTGTTGGACTCATTGTTGAAGTATTGGTTGCTAAAATACAATGAGCAGGAGCATTGGCGTCTAATTTTTCAAAAACATCCTTTTTAATTTCAATTTTTTCTGGTACAGCTTCAATAACTAAATCTGCTTGTTTTGCTGCCTCTTCAATACTTGTTGTAAAAAATAATCTTGCTTTTGCTGCTTCCATTTCTTCAATAGTTATTTTTTTTCGTTCCAACCCTTTTTCAAAAATAGTATCGATTTCACTTTTTGCACTTTCTAACGCTTTTTCATTTACATCAACGAGATTCACTTGAAACCCGCCAACCGCACTCACATAGGCGATTCCTCGTCCCATCACACCTGAACCAATAACTGCAACTTGTTTAATTTCCACTATTGTTCATCCTTCCTTTTCAATAGATGTAAAATGATTTCCTATGACAAGATAGCGAGCATACCACTAGATATGCTCGCTAAATTTTCAAGTAAATCTTATACTCCAAATGGATTTAATGGACGAGAGCCGTAGTAAGAAAGAACGCTCTTAGTTTCTGTATATAAATCTAGCGCTTCAAAGCTTAATTCTCGGCCAAAACCAGATTGTTTGTAACCTCCGAATGGAGTTCCAGGGAATGCAGAGAATGGACTATTAACCATTACAATTCCTGCTCTAATTTCTCCGGCCACTCGAGTAGCACGAGCATGATCTTTTGTCCAAATCGCAGATCCTAAACCATAGATTGTATCGTTAGCTAATTGAATAGCTTCTTTTTCATCTTTAAATTTCATTGCTACAACAACTGGACCAAAAATTTCCTCTTGAACAACTTTCATGTCATGGTTCACATCAGCAATAACAGTTGGCTCATACCAATATCCATTTTCATAGCCTTCTACTACTGCACGTTTTCCACCAGTTAAAATGGTTGCACCATCATTAATAGCAGATTTTACATAGCTATCAATCGTATTTAATTGATCTTCGCTAATTACCGCACCGACATGTGTACCTTGATCAAATGGGTTACCAAGTTTCAACTCTTTTGTTTTTGCTACAAATTTTTCCATGAATTCATCATAAATGCTTTCATGAATGTATAAACGGGATCTTGCTTCACAAGATTGACCAGTATTGTAGAAAATACCAAATAATGAACCAGCAACCGCTGCATCGATATCCGCATCTTCAAATACGATGTTTGGAGATTTTCCACCAAGTTCTAAAGTTACCCGTTTTAATGTTGAGCTTGCTTTAGCCATGATATCTTTTCCAATTGGCGTAGAACCTGTGAAAGCAACTTTATCTACGTCTGGATGTTCAACTAAATAATTTCCGATCGTAGAGCCTGATCCTGGAATTACGTTGACAACCCCTTCAGGTACTCCAGCTTCATGGCAAATTTCTGTTAATACAATTGCTGTTAGAGGTGTTAATGATGCAGGTTTTAATACTACTGAACATCCAGCAGCAATAGCAGGTGCAATTTTCCATGCAGCCATCATTAACGGATAATTCCATGGAACAATTTGAGCACAAACTCCAACTGGCTCTTTTAATGTATAGTTAAAGAATGGCCCTGGCATATTGTTTACATTTCCACGATGTCCGACAATCGCAGATGCATAAAATTCAAAATCTTCTATTGCTTGCATGACTTGACCTTGTGCAGCAGATAAAGATTTACCGGTATCTAAAATCTCTAATTCTACTAATTCATTAAAACGAGAACGCATAATAGAAGCAATTTTATTTAGTACACGTGCTCTTTTCCCAACAGGAAAACGACGCCATTTCCCATGGTCGAACGCTTGACGAGCAGCTTTTACGGCCTTTTCAGCATCCTCTACAGTAGCTTTTGCTACTTCCGCAACCGCTTCTCCAGTTGCCGGATTATATGTAGTGAATGTTTGACCGGAAGAACTTTTGACTCTTTCTCCATTAATGAATAGATCATATACTTCGCGTTTTGTCGGAAGGACTTCAAATTTTTGATCTTTAACAGTTGCCATGTGATCCTCTCCTTTTATTTCCCCTTAAATTCGGGTAGTCTTTTTTCCTTAAAGGCGTTAACACCTTCTTGATGATCTTCTGTAAGACCAGCTATTCGTTGAGAATATGCTTCTTTTTCTAGCATCCAATCAAGATTCTCATTGAAACTTTGTTGCATATAACGTTTAATTAAACCTATTGCTTTCGTCGGCATTTTTGCAAGTCTTTCTGCAAATTCTTTTACCCCTTGTTCCCATGAGTCTAAAGGTATTACTTTCGTTACAAGCCCATACTCATACGCTTGTTCCGCAGTAATTTTTTCTCCTAAAATAGCTAATTCCATTGCTTTTGCCAGGCCAACAATCCTTGGTAAATAGAAAAGATTTCCTGAGTCAGGAACTAGTCCGACGTGAATGAATGCTTCTATGAAACTAGCTTTTTCAGAAGCTAAACGAAAATCACATGCTAAAGCTAAACTAAAACCGGCACCAGCAGCCACTCCATTCACAGCAGCAATCACTGGTTTTTCTAATGATGCAATTTCTTTAACCATCGGATTATAACGTTTTCGCAAAATTTCAGCATGATTCGTTTCTTCAGCAATACTAGATAAATCTTCCCCAGAACAAAAAGCTCGACCTTCTCCTGTAATCACTACTGCTCTGACGTTATCATCTTTTTTCATCTTTTTGAAAACGTCTATCACTTCTTTATTCATTTGTTCGGTAAAAGCATTTAATTTATCAGGACGATTTAACGTGACCCAACCTACTCCATTTTCTACTTGATATTTAATTGTTTCGTACATTTAACCACCTATTTCCCTTTAAAATGTGGCTTTCTTTTTTCGATAAAAGCTCTCATACCTTCTTTTTGATCTTCAGAAGAGAAGAGAAGATAGAAGTTTTTACGTTCAAATTGCATCCCTTCATAAATGGAATAATCAACCGCTTTATATACAGCCTCTTTAATCAATCGGATAGATAATGGTGGCTGCTTTGCAATTTTCTTTGCAAAAGAAAGAGTTTCTTCCATTAATAATTCAGGGGCTATCATGCGATTAATTATGCCGAAATGGAGTGCTTCACTTGCACTCATCATTTCCCCAGTCCAGAGCCATTCTAAAGCTTTTGTTTTACCCATCAGTTTGGTTATACGTTGGGTTCCTCCAGCTCCAGGCATTACTCCTATGTTGACTTCAGGAAAACCGAATTTTGCATCCTCTGCAGCAAATATTACGTCACAAGCAAGTGCAAGTTCGAATCCACCACCAAGAGCAAATCCTTGTACGGCAGCAATAATTGGCTTTTTAATAGTATTTATACGATCCCACTCGGCAAACTGATTTAACAGCTCCATTGAAATCGCATCATCATTGGCCATTTCATCAATATCTGCTCCGGCAGCAAAAGCACGTCCATTTCCAGCAAGAACGATGACCTTAATTTGGTCATCGCGATCATATTTTTCCAAAACGGTAATTATTTCTGTTACCATTGGTCGATTAATTGCATTTAATACTTTTGGACGATTCAATTTTATGAGACCGATTGTCTCTATTTGTTCGGTTTCAATAAATTGAAATTCGCTCATTCTACCTCTTCCCCAAATAAGAATGTTACAAGATCACCAGCAAAAGACATGACATCTTTTCCAGAAGCTTTTGCTTCATCTGTCTTAGAAGCAACTTTAAAAGCTTCTTTGCTTTCATAAACCATTTCACACATTAAATAGTACGGGCCATCACCAGCAAACTTTGTTACACGGATGTCCTGTAATCCAGGTATTTTTTTCGTTAAAGGAACGTGTGTGTTGAAATAATATTCATCGAATTTTTCTGTATCTTCAGGCTTTTTAAATAAGGCAATCATTTTATACATATTTTTCCCAACCCTTCATTGTATTTCTACTACATTAATGTTGAAATTGGTTTCATTGCTTCAAATGGATTTTTACATCCTTTGCAATATAAAATACTTCTGCATGCGGTAGGTCCAAAGATATTTTCCATTGTCGTGTAGGATGAACCGCAATACGGGCAATCAACCGACCACATTCCATCTTCTTCAATATATTTAGGAGGCGGGGCGATACCAAATTCTTTCAGTCTTTCCCTCCCAAGTTCCGTAATTCTGTCTGAAGTCCAAGCCGGATGTTGAATAAATTCAACGTCCGCATGTTGAATTCCTTCTACATTTAAGATAGCGCTTTCAATATTCTTTTGAATAAATTCAAGTGCTGGACAACCCATAAATGTAGGAAGTACTTTAACATAAGCGGTTCCGTCTTCAACATAAACTTTTTCAATCATCCCTAAATCAAGGACACTGACAGAATCTATTTCCGGATCTTTCACATGTTCTAGAACTTTATAAATCTCTTCTACTAATCTTCTCTCTTTATCTAACATGTTCACCCCTGCTTTCTGCTGACAAATTACCAAGTAGCATTAGGAATACTTACATATACTTCACTTAAAGTTGATAGCGCTTGATCTAAATCTGCCGTATGTTCACCTATGCGACCATTTCCTCGTTTCATTCCTGGTTCTCCAGGATAAGAGAAGTTTACAGATTGTAAAATTCCTTCTAATTTTGAGAGATATTGCTTTTTAAGCTCATCTTCTCCTGCAATCAACCCAAATTCTTTCATTTTTTCAGCATTTGGCCCAAATGTAATTAGACCTTCTAGATCAGCCCAAACTTTTTCAACAGCTTTTTTCATTCGTTCCGTAGCTTCTCCACCTGCAAGTGAAAGCTGTTTAAACCAAGTTCCCCAATGCATTAAATGATAATATTCCTCTTTGTTAATGTTGATGGCTACTTGTGCAAGTGGTTCGTACGAACTGTTTTTTAAGGATTCAAGTTTTAATTTTTTATAAATATCGTAAAAATAGTGTCTTACGACAGTGAATGCCCAATCATATCTAGGTTCTTCTAAATATGTTCCAGGTCCGTTGACTTCTTCTAAAATGACGGCATTCTTTCTTTCACTAGCTTTTCGACCATGAGCTAGATAGTCTGCATCTCCTTCTCCTAATTCTTCGAGAAGTTGATAATACATGGCTGCATGCCCCATTGTATTCTGATTAATGGAAGAATATGCAACGTCCTCTTCAATGTGAGGTGCAAGTCCTAACCATTCAGAACCACGGAAAGCTATTAATAAATCATCATCTGCCAATTGATATAAAAGTTCCACTAATACGTTTTTATACGCTTCATTTTGCGCTGCTTCTTGTGCTGTTTGAATTTTTTTCATTTGTTCTCTCACCCCAAGATAGGATCTCTTTTTCATCAAAGAATTTTTGTTCATATTCACGCCATTTTTTCTTTAAATACCCGTAGCCTTTAGCTGTACGATAATCTTTGTTATCGAGCCTTTTTAATGTTTCTCTTTCTTCTTCAGTCATTTTTCTTATATCTGAACGCTTAACAACCCATATATCTGCAACTGGTTCACGACGCATAAAATTTTCTTGCGCCATCACCATTGCGATTTCATGGTTAGGAGCTAAGAGGCTAAATTGATATTGCATACTTGCAGTATCTGAACGTTTACTAAATACTTCGAACACTTCGTAAAAATTTTTGCTTTTATTTTCCTCCATGTTGCCTTCCTCCTTTATCTTAAACCGCTGCTTGTGTATCCATATTTAATGCTTCACGTACCCAGCGATTATTCTCATAAGAAAGTTTTCTTAATCGAAGGCGTTCCTGAGATTTTGGACCTTGATTTTTTATAATTTTCTTGAACTCGTTCCAGTCTGGTTGTTGATAAATCCACTCTTGTTTTTCTTCATCAAAGTACATTGTTTCATCTGGTAAACGTAACCCTAATGATAAAATTCTAGGTACATATTTTGTAAAGAAATCTTGACGCAATTGTTCATTAGTTTTTGTACGGATACGATACTTAATTGTAATATCTTGTTTTGTAGAACCAGTTGTATCTGCACTTGGAGGTCCAAAGAACATTAACAATGCAGGCCACCAACGGTCTAGAGCATTTTGAATTAACGCTTTTTGTTCTTCCGTTCCTTCAGCTAATGCTAGAATTATAGATTCACCGTGCTGAGCATGGAACACTTCTTCTGCACAAATTCTTTGTAATGCACGAGCATATGGTCCGTAAGAAGCATGTAACATGTTTGTTTGAGTGATGATCGCTGCTCCGTCTACTAACCAACCGATTAGACCAGCATCTCCCCATGTAGGCGCTTCCATGTGGAACACATTATGAAACTTTAAATCTCCTGTAAATAAATCTTGCATGATTTCTTCACGTGTTTTTCCTAGAGGTCTCATTAAATCTTCAGCAACACGTAATAACAGCTGTCCATGACCCATTTCGTCTTGAACTTTTGCCATAATTCCAAGTTTTCTTCTCAATGTTGGAGCTTTCGGCACCCATTCTTTTTCAGGAAGAGCACCCATAATTTCACTAATTCCATGCATAGAAATTAATTTAATTAAAGCCATACGATATTCTTCCGGCATCCAATCATCTGCTTCAATTTTTTCGCCAGCTTCAATTCGCTCCATAAATCTAGCATGTTTTTCTTCTTCCGTTAAATGTTCAAATGAAGTTAAAACTGACATGAAGTATTACACTTCCTTTCGTATAACGTTTTATTAACGTTATTATAAAATACTGTTATATAATATTCAATACTTTTTTATTTCGTTACTTAACAAAAGATTGCTTACGTAAATCTACAATACGAACTGCTTTCCCTTCTGATCTTGGGATGGATTTAGGCGGCAACACTTTAACCTTCATTGAAACTAAACAATTGTTCTTCATTGAATGTTGAACTATTCTAGTTAGTTCACTTATCTTTTCATGATTCATATCACCTTGAATGGCTTTGTAAAGTTCGTCACTTACTTCTACATGTAATTCAACATCATCTAGAGGTCCTTTTTTATGTAAGTGCAGTTGATAGTGCGGAGCTAACTCTTTAATTTGAATTAAATAATGTTCAATTTCAGATGGGAATACGTTCACCCCGCGAATAATTAACATATCATCGATTCGGCCTTTAACTCTAGACATGCGGATCGTCGTTCTTCCACAAACACATTTTTCACGAGTAATGGAAGCAATATCACCAGTTCGATAACGAATGACAGGGAAAGCTTCTTTCTTTAAGCTTGTAAACACAAGCTCCCCTTCTACTCCATCAGGTACACGCTCTAAAGTTTTTGGATCAATCACTTCAACGAAGAAATGATCTTCAGCTACATGTAAACCGTCTTGAGCTTCATGACATTCCATGGCAACTCCAGGTCCAATAACTTCACTTAGCCCGTAGATGTCGCATGCTTTAATATCAAATAAATCTTCTAATGCTTTTCTCATTTCTTCAGACCAAGGTTCAGCCCCGAAAATTCCAAATTTCAAGCTTGTTTTCCTTGGATCTTTTCCTAATTCAATCATTTTTTCACCAATGCTTAAAACATATGACGGTGTGGCGCTAATAACAGTAGGTTTGAAGTCCTCGATTAAACTTATTTGGCGTTCTGTATTCCCCCCTGAAACAGGTACGGTTACCATTCCTAATCTTTCACCGCCATAATGAAGTCCTAATCCCCCCGTAAATAAACCGTAACCATAGGCGTTATGAAGAATTTCTCCAGGTTTTCCTCCAGCAATGGCAATTGCTCGTGCAACAATTTCAGCCCAGTTATCAATGTCATTTTTTGTATAGCCAACAACAGTCGGTTTTCCACTAGTACCGGAAGATGCATGGATACGAACCATTTCCTCCTGCTTTACAGCAAATAAGCCAAACGGATAGTGATCTCTTAAATCTTTTTTTGTCGTGAAAGGTAAGTTTTGTACATCTTCTAATCCTTGGATATGATCCGGTTTTATTCCCCTTTTGTCGAATTCTTTCCTATAAAAAGGAACATTTTCATAAACTCTTTTTACTGTTTCTTTTAAATCTTTTAATTGTTCTTGTTCAATGGTACTTCTGTCAGCCGTTTCAATTTCATGTAATATCATAAATTCCCCTCCCCAATACCTATTTAAAGCGCTTACATTTTTGAGTTTTTCATATAACGTTTTATTATCGAATTATATAAAAAACGTTATGAAATTATTTAACTTTAGGATATCTTTTTTACAAAATAGTGTCAATAAAATACTGAAGATTCAAACAACCAAATATTTCTTATAATATTGCGACTTAACTCATAGTGTTTTTTACAAAACCTTTAAATAAATACAAATATTACTAATATTATAGTAAAATCTATCTATGCAAGGAGGGGGAATAGAATTGAATCTATTGATTCAAATAATTAAATCAATTGTTATATGGATCCTTGTGATGACTATTTTAATATTTTCTTAACTTATATTTGTTGATTGAATCTTAAAATTGCTTTTTCCTGCGCCGATAAATTTCAAATCTTGTTCTTATCATTCAGTAATATTCTCGAACTTTTCTTTGTACACACCTTTGAACCAATTCATTGAACGATTTCAAATAAATGTTCTCTTTCTAGATTATTAAAGCCCGAGCCGTCCAAATAAAGGGCGGCTCAAGCTATGTTTCTAAAAGGGAAAATCTTTGAAACTACCCATTTCCATTGGATTCTTCTGCGGAAGGCAGTTCTTTTTTCTCCTTTGATAAAAACCAGCCACCTAATGCGATCAGAACGAGTACAGCATAGAATGTTATTTTCCATTCAGGTAATTTTGCAAACCCTTCAGGTAATATTGCCAGCTGAGGATGTGATAACGTATAAACAGATAGCTTTACCCCAACCCAGCCAACAATGAGAAACGCAGCGATTTCCAAACCAGGTTTCGAATGAAGCAATTTTACAAAGAAATTAGCAGCAAAGCGCATAATAATTAAGCCTATTACTCCTCCAGCAAAGATAACGAGAAACTTACCTCCATCCAGTCCGCCGATTTGCGGAAGATTTGTATTCGGAAGCGTAACTGCTAATGCTACTGCTGCAAGAATGGAGTCGACTGCAAATGCGATATCGGCCAATTCTACTTTGAAAACAGTTCCCCAAAATCCGGATTGTTTCTTTTCCTGTATTTCTTTATTTTTTTCTTTTTCTTTATTTACAGCAACTTTTCTAAAAATATGATTGATTGCGATGAATAAAAGATAAAGAGCACCTATCGCCTGAATCTGCCATACATTGACAAAGAATGAAATCACAAATAGTGAAGCAAAACGGAAAACGAATGCACCTGCAAGCCCATAAAACAACGCTTTCTTTCTTTGTTCTTCCGGAAGATGCTTGACCATAATAGCTAAAACAAGTGCATTATCAGCTGCCAAAAGCCCTTCAAGTGCAATTAGAAGTAGTAATACCCAGCTGTATTCTAATAAAATTGAAAGTTCCATGTAACCTGAATCCTCCTTTAGTATTTTACTGTAGTTTGATATTTCATTTTCTAAATAAGACCGTATTTTCCTTTAGGAGAGCCAACATTCATTTTTACCACAACCATTATGAATTTTATCCTTTTTATACACTCAAGCAAATAAATCATCCTTTTTACAACGAGGAAATGCTGTCTTTTTTTCATACACTTACCTCCCAGATTATCAAATCTAGTAGGAGGGAGCGATTAACTCCCGTCCTCTCACACCACCGTACGTACGGTTCCGTATACGGCGGTTCAATTAAGATCATTGACGCAAGTCTTTATAACTTCCGTGAATAGCTGTTCTCTTTATGCCAGTGGTCACTCCACCCTCCAAGAGGTCT
>NZ_JBYLHW010000140.1:0-1633 GCF_057747715.1 Bacillus sp. JST-5
AAAAACATACTAAGATTAGTAGCACAGACCACGGCCATGGTCTGTGCTACTATTTTTTTATAGTAGAAGTGGAGAATAGGTCGTGACAGCCCCAGAACCTTGAGTTCGTAATTAAAAAACTGGCCTACTTCACTGCCCTTATAAGAATCAGTTTCAGTATGTTGGATCCTTGAGATCGTGTATAAGAAAAGGGAATCAATAAGGTGAAGTGAAGACTTCTACATAAAAAATCAGGAGGAATGTATATGCAAAGCGTCATTGCTTTTGATGTCAGTATGGGAAAAAGTTATATGGTGATTTATAACGCTGCACGTTCTTGTATGTTTGAGGGGGAAATTTTGCATAATCGCCCCCATTTTGAACAGCTAAATAAACGAATCATCGATTTAGTACAAAAAGATGGACAAGTTCCAGCCATTGTATTTGAAGCAACAGGCGTGTATTCCCGACCATTAGAGCGCTTTATGAATGATCACGGTTTTCCGTACTGTTTGTTAAATCCCCTTGAATCAAAGATTCAAACGGCTACTATGCGCATTCATAAAACCGATAAAAGTGATGCCCACCGTTTGGCCCAAACTCACTTTACAACCGAACGGCGCATAAAAAAACCGCAGGACAACTACTTCGACCAAATGCGTGCGCTTTCCCGATACTATCATGAATTAGACGAAGAACTAGCGATGCTTCGAAGTAGAATGCACACTTTACTACAACTGACTTTCCCAGAAATGGAATCGCTGTTCACACAAAAATCCGAACTGTTTTTAAATATTCTACAGCTATTCCCACATCCTGATTACGTTAAAAATCTTTCAAAGACGGTTGTACGCAACCGACTACTTGCCAACACAGATAAGAAATTAGCGCCTAAAACGGCGGAGAAAAAGGCCATACAGTTAATAGGTGCAGCACAGGATTCGTATCCAGCAGTGGATCAAGACGACATTCGCTGTGAACAGCTAAAAGATTATGCCAAACGTTCTTTAGCCATTTTGAGAAAACGTGAGGAACTGATTCAGCAGATGGTTGTTCTTTCAAAAGAACGAAATGAATATCAAATATTAATCAGTATTCCTGGTATAGGGAAAAATACAGCCGTTCGTTTGATTGGAGAAATAGGCGACATGACACGCTTCGAAAATCATAAGCAACTCAATGCCTATGCAGGAATTGATATAAGGCGTTTTCAATCAGGCACATTGTTTTACAAAGATAAAATCAATAAGCGTGGCAACAGTCATCTGCGCAAAATCCTTTATTTTACGATTCAAAATATGATCCGCCAACGACGCTTTGGACACAATCATTTTGTAGAATACTACGACAAATTAAAAACGCAACCCTATAACAAATGTCATAAAGTTGCGTCCATCGCATGTGTGAATAAGTTATTGAAGTGCCTTTTCCACCTTATTACACACAATTTAACGTACAATTACGAAATCGCTTCAGTATCTTCGTAATTGTGTAGGAAAAGTATAACATAATGGGCCTAGCGAAAAAAAGCAAAAATCGTTAGGTCTATTTGGCATGCGAAAATCTTTTTTTGGCGGAAGGGGTACCCCTTCCGCCAAAAAAAGATTAATTATCTTAAATAACTATTGATAAACCTCTTGACTAATCGTAAGAA
>NZ_JBYLHW010000142.1:0-1582 GCF_057747715.1 Bacillus sp. JST-5
TATGAAGTTATCAAAGAACAAAATTCTAACTGGAAAATACCTCAAAAGAGGATTCTAAAAATACTATACGAGGAGGATAGAAAATGTCAAAAAAAGTTTTAGTCATTGGTGGTGGGATAGCTGGTCCTGCTGCAGCGATGTTTTTTAAAAAAATTGGATATGAAGTAGAAGTTTATGAAGCAAGAAATGAACAAGAGGGGGATGAAGGTTTATTTTTAAATATTGCAAGAAATGGATTAAATGTATTGGACGAATTAGGTATCGCAAAACAATTGCAGAATGATGGAATTAAAATGCATGCAATGGAATTTAAAAATGGGAAAGGAAAAATCTTAGGTACAATTGGTAGTCAAGATGGAGAAGCACAAGGTTATACAATAAAACGAAATGATCTTCACCGATTGTTAATTGAACAAGCAAAAGAATCGGGGATTCCGATTTATTTTGAAAAAAGACTAGTTCAAATAAATATGGGTGATCGTGATGTTTCCGTACATTTTGCAGATGGAACATTTGCCAAAGGAGATTTTTTAATCGGTTGTGACGGTATTCATTCAATGACAAGAAATCTTCTAATGCCAAATGCAGAAAAACCATCATATACAGGTTTAATCAGTTTTGGAGGGTATGCATCTCTAGATACAATCCCGTATAAGCAAGGGTTTCAACATATGGTTTTCGGAAAAAAAGCATTTTTCGGATATATTGTTAAAAATAATGGGGAAATTTATTGGTTTGGGAATGTCAATTATCCTGGAACACCAACAAGAAAGGAATTAGAGAGGATTCCTCAAGAACAGTGGAGAAATTTGTTAGAAACACTTTATCGTGACGATATTTACCCAGTAATGGAAATCATCCGTGCTACAAATGGAAAGATTGGTGTCTATCCTATTTATGATATGTTGACCCAACCACGTTGGTTTTATAAGCGAGCAATTTTTATCGGAGATGCCATCCATGCCACATCACCGAATGCTGGTCAAGGAGCATCGCTAGCTTTAGAGGATGCCATGGCTTTAGCGATGTTCGTAAGAGATATAGAAGATTTAGAGAGTGCCTTTTCTAAATTTCAGCAGTTTCGTAAAGAACGCGTAGAAAAAATTGTTCAATATTCTCGTCGAATCGGTCAAAGAAAATACGCCACCAACCCAATTCAAGGGTTTTTTCGAGACTTAATGCTCCCAATCTTTTTAAAGTCGTCGAATGAAAAATCGAATCGATGGATATATGACTTTCACCTTGACTGGAATAAAAAAGCGAACCGATTAATAGGAAAATCGATTGATTAGGATTTTATTGAGAAAAGCGGAGGCGAGCGTTTAGTGGCGAACGAACGGGAGGCACTCCTGCACGGAGATAAAGGAAACACGGCGAGGCACGAGCCGATGTTGACTTATCGTAGGGGAAGGAGTGAGTCGTTCGCTAGCCACTGCGAGCCGAGCTAGACATAAGAAAAGCGGAGGCACAAGAGAGAACGCCGTATGAACGGGAGGGCCTCTTGCACTGAGATAAAGGAAACACAGCGAGGTACGAGCTGTTGTTGACTTATCGCAAGGGAGAGAGGTCATCGTTCACTAGG
>NZ_JBYLHW010000143.1:0-1559 GCF_057747715.1 Bacillus sp. JST-5
GAATTTTATTTAAGTTGGTGATTATTTATGCGTACCAAAAATAGATTAAATCCAATCGAATCAAAATACTTTAGACCCGAGATAACTAATTGTCCAGAATGTGGTAATAAATTAGTATACTGTCACCCTGTTTGGAGAAAAACAATTTCTACCCTAAAAGGTGAATTTAAAATCATAAATCTAGGATACCGATGTGAGAATAACTCCTGTTCTAATGACACCGTATATCGTTCAGCTGAAGCCGAACAATTAAGTATGAAGCACATTACTTATGGAATGGATGTCATCGCATATATCGGATATTTACGGTTTAAAGAACATAAGACTCGATCTGAGATAGCTACTATATTATCGGAAAAAGAAGTGAAAATTTCTGAGAGGCAAGTACAGAAACTTTATGAAAGATATGCGTTATTACTGCGGGCAAGCGTTAAAGAAAATATGAAAGAGACATTAGAAAATATTGTGAAAGAACATGGAGGACTTGTCTTATCTATTGACGGTGTCCAACCCGAAAAAGGTAACGAAACATTGTATGTCATCCGTGAAGTTCTTAGTGGTACTATTTTAGCTGCACATAATTTAAAAAGCAGTGCTTCTCAAGAACTGATAGGTATTATTCAACCTATTTTAGACTGGGGTTATCCAATCCAAGGTTTTATCAGTGATGGGCAACAATCCATTCGTTTAGCAATTGAACAAATAACTCCAGATATTCCGTATCAATATTGTCAGTTTCATTACTTTAAAGACATAGCCAAACCATTAGTTGAAAAAGATAGAAAACTAAAAACGAATATCAAAAAGAAGCTAAGGGGAATAAGGGAAGTTGAAAGAAAAATTGAAAATTCTCCATCTAAAAACATAGAAGAAGAGGTAGCAAGTGACTATATTGCGGCTATTCGATCCGTTCTTCTAGAAGATGGTAAGCCACCATTCGAATTACCAGGCACTTGTGTTTTTGAACGAACGAATGCGATTAAAGATTCGATTGAAAAATGCCTGGATAAAAAAGGGGACTCCTCTACTTGAAAAGTTGTTCAGAATAGTCAGAAATGTGGATAACTATAAGGAAGATTATCAACTCGTAAAACGTTGGGATACACGATTTAAAAGGATTGCCACCATTATGGAACCTTCTGAGAATAAAACAAGTTTTTGGGTCGAAAACAGATTGAAGCAATATTTAAACCAAATGGAAAAAGAGCTCAATCGGAAAGAAGATCAACCGTTTGTAGAGAACCTATTAAAGTATAGTAAAGGATTTTGGAAAGGACTTTTCACCTTTTATGATTATCCACTTATACCGAGAACGAATAATGATTTAGAACTCTTTTTTAGAAGAATAAAGCAAAAACACCGAAGAATCACAGGTAGTCGGACTTGGAATCGATATATTATCCGACACGGTGAAAACATTGTATTTGTAGAAAATGTCTCTAATGAACAGGAAGGGCTACAAATGATAAAAAATGTTAATTATTCAGCATATAAAACTGAAGCGAATAAATGGGAACAACGTATTGGCGAGCATATAAAACAAAGAAGATTCAAAAAAG
>NZ_JBYLHW010000144.1:0-1545 GCF_057747715.1 Bacillus sp. JST-5
TTGGTATGTCAACACAAAATTGAACAATTTTTTTAAGGTACATGTTCAAATTTGATTATTTCATGCAACTACTATGATTTGAATTTTAATAAGACTTATTCATATTGTTCGCCACCATTGACTTTGCTATTGTCTGTGTAGTGGAATGACCGCAGGTCAGGTGGAAAAACAGCCTTGAGGGCTTACCTGCTGATAAATTGTAACACAGACAATTCGATTCTAAGTATTCGCTGGCGGGGCCCCGACCCCTTCCATCGTCTACTAAGAATCGGGCGCTACAGTAAATGGCAAGCAGCTAACGCTGCGGCTCTGCGATTTATTCTTGAACACTTTACTGAACAGTATTCTTTCCAATTAGATGTTTTTCTTTAAATTCTTTTGGTGTTAAGTAATCTAATGAACCATGTATTCGTATGTTATTAAACCAATTAACGTAATCAAATAGCTCTAGATCAAGCTCTTGTTGACTATCAAACACTTTACCATAAACGAATTCTGTTTTAATAGTTTTGAACGTTGCTTCGGCAACTGCATTATCATAAGGCGTTCCTTTCTCGCTTAGGGATCTCTTAATGCCAAACGTTTCTAAAGCTTGATCTATCAAACGGTTTTTAAACTCACTTCCTCGATCAGTGTGAAATAATTCGAGGCGATTTAGATTGTATTTAACTGATGAAAAAGCACGGTGAACTAGCTCAGCGTTCTTTTGAGGACCTGAACTGTAGCCAATAATTTCACGATTATATAAATCTACTAAAACACAAATATAGTGCCATTTTTGTTTTACTCGAACGTAAGTTAAATCGCTTACAACTACTTTTAATTCCTTGTCTTGCTTAAATTCTCGATTTAATACATTTCCAATTTCTGACTCATTTACTGTTGCTTTTTTAGGATTAAATTGAGCGACAGTATATTTGGAAACAAGTCCTTGTTCCTTCATTATTCGCCCAATCCGGCGTCGTGATACTGTCCAGCCTTGCTTCTGTAGCTCTTTCTTTATTTTTCTTTGACCATAAATATTCCGACTATCCTTAAAGATTTTTACAATTAAATCTGTTAACTCATTATCCTGGTTATCCCGAATTTTCGCTTCATAATAGTACGTGCTTCTTGGAAGTTGTAGGACGGCGCACATTGCTGATATCGAGTATTTATGACGGTTATTCCGAATCACATCTACTTTCGTCCCATTATCAGCGCGGCTTGCTTTAAAATATCATTCTCCATCATCAGTCTTTGATTTTCTTTACGAAGTCTTATAATTTCTTCTTGTTCAGGGGTTCTATTGTCCTTTTCTTCAAAGGAGCCACTTGTTTTATGCTGGCGAACCCATTTGTCAAAGGCTGATGGCGTAAGCTCATATTCTTTAATAATTTCACTTCTAGGTTTTCCTGAAAGGTGAAGTTGGACGATCTGTTCTTTAAATTCTTTCGTGAATGTTCTTCTTGTTCTCTTGGTCATAATTAATTTGCTCCCATCTTTTTGTAAGGTTTAAGTATATATGACCTTAACTAATCTGTCCAACTAAGTGTAACCTATCCA
>NZ_JBYLHW010000145.1:0-1514 GCF_057747715.1 Bacillus sp. JST-5
AAACATACTAAGATTAGTGGGTAAGGTCATCGACGGGTGATCTTACCCACTATTTCTTTTTTGAGTTATAGTGAGGAGTGAAAGAAAGCCCGACCGAAGCCTCAGGGATTACGAATCCGAATAAAAAACTGGGCTTCTTCACTTTCATTTTTGAATCAGGTTTAAGTATGTTGGGGCCATCAGAGCTCGTGTATAGGAAATTGGAATCGAAATGAATAAGTGAAGATCTTTCACACAAACAAAAGAGAGAGGTAGTAAAATGGGAACAGTAATGGCTTTAGATGTTGCGATGGGGAAAAGCTATAAGGTTGTTTATAATGATCAAAGTTGTCTTTCTGAAGGTGAGGTTATTCATAATCAAACTGGTTTTCAAGAGCTATTGAACGAAATTCAAACTCTTCCAGATGATTTAATGCTTGTGTTTGAATCTACTGGCATTTACTCCAAACCAATCGAAGCATTTTGCCAAAAAAACCAGATACGTTATTGCTTATTAAATCCTCTTGCAGCGAAAAAACAATTAGAACAAGGAACTTTACGAAGTTGGAAAACAGACAAGCATGACGCCCATAAATTGGCACAAGTTCATCAACAGAATGACCGACCAGAAAAAACACAACAGTCAAACATCTATAATGAACTACGTGATTTATCCCGTTTTTATCAAGAAATAGAAGATGATATAAAACGCACACGGATGTACTTACATAATGCATTGCAATTAAGTTTTCCTGAGCTTGAACGATTCTTTTCAAGCAGAGTCACACCATATGCGCTAACCCTAATTAACTTGTTTCCGCATCCAGAATATGTGTTACAAAGTAGTAAAACAAAAATCAAAAATTTATTAATGAAAAGTACGACCAAAAAAATATCGGAGAATCGCGCGAAACAAAAGGCAAATCAAATTATTGAATACGCCAAAGAGTCTTATCCAGCTGTTTCTCCAAACAGCGTTCAAACTCAAAAAGTGCAATATTACGCAAGGCATCTTCATCGACTATTAGAAGAAAAAGAGAATATTTCTAAACAAATGATAGAGAAAGCTAAACAGCTTCTAGAGTTTGAAGTACTCACTAGCTTTCCAGGGATCGGTGAAATCAGTGCAGCACTCTTCATCGGAGAAGTTGGTGACATTACACGTTTTTCAAATCACAAAAAAGTCAACGCCTTTATTGGTATTGATATACGAAGATATCAATCTGGAAAATATGCAGGCCAAGATCACATTAATAAGCGGGGTAATCCAAAAGGAAGGAAAATCTTATACTTCATTGTTCGAAACATGATACGCCAACAGAAGGCAGCACCAAATCACATTGTAGATTACTATTACAAATTAAAAAAACAACCTCATCCTAAAAAGGACAAGGTTGCCGTAGTAGCTTGCATGAACAAACTACTAAAATGTATCCATTCCATGGTCAGGAACAATACAAAGTACGATTACTCGTACGCGATCTCTATGGGCCATTAATTAATTCGTATTATATCACATATTCTCCCTCAGTTAA
>NZ_JBYLHW010000146.1:0-1480 GCF_057747715.1 Bacillus sp. JST-5
TTACCTTCTTCACCTTGGACTCATTCTAAAGGATGTCATTCATGAGTCAAGCCTACTTCGCTTGACTCTTTCATTCCATCCTTTTCCTAGTCGGTAAGGTGAAGAAGGAGGACAGGTGTTACAGATTAACCACCATATCTGATGAGCACCCTTCTTTTAAGTATTTCCGAAGATATTCCGCTGGAGGAAGATAATTTAAGCTGCCATGATATCTTCTTTCGTTATAAAAACTTATAAAATGATCGATCCAGTAATAAGCTTCTTCAAAACATTCAAATGGGTACCGTTGATAACATTCCCTTTCAATAATACTGTGAAACGATTCAATAAAAGCATTTAAGTTAGGTGATTTAGGCGGAATTCTCTCATGATAAATGTTAAAGTCTATGCAAAATTCACCAAATTCTTTGCTTAAAAATTGTGGTCCATTATCGGTCCGAAGTATCACCGAAAAATGGTCGTTTGTCTTCTCTGCTATCTTTACGTTTCTTTTTTGTAAAGCTTCTTTCAGCATCTTCGTTATATCTTTCGCCTTACAAGAAGAACCCCTAAAATAACCGACAATAGATCGATCAAACACATCGATGACACTCGCGAGAAAAAAGAATCTCCCACTTTCCTCAATCGACCCATATTTTATGTCGAGTTGCCAAAGCTGATTTGGACCTGTAATCGTATGATTTCTTGCCATTTTTCTTGGATACATGGAAGGAGCACGTCTTGCAGGGGATAGGATCCCCAACTCATGACATAATCGCCGAACTTTCTTTGGGTTGATTATAAGGTTATATTCGACTCTTAGATAATTCGTTAACTTTTTGTATCCATAGGCACCTTCGTCACCTTCAACGGCTTCCATGAGCCATTCTTCAATTTGTTCATCGCAGATTTTTTTCCCTTCTTTGGTGTGAGAAAAACCCGGATATGGCCTCCCTCGTTTGGTTGGAGGAAAGTTCGTTTCCTCCTGATTGGATTGGTGATAATAGTACATCGAACGATTCACCCCTATGATTGCGATTGTTCTTTTAATTCGGAAACCTTCTTGAATCCAAATCTCCACCTCTTCTAAAAGGTCATTTATTGATAGGGGCTTTTTTTTAAAAGGTTTTTCAACATCGCTACTTCAAGCTCTTTTTCACCTAGTAGTTTCAATGCTTGTTCATATTTGGTTAATAGTTCTTCTTTGGTGGGATTGGAGGAAAGAACCGTAATTCCCTCGGCATCCATTGCGTCACGAACTTCCTCTTCATATTCATGGACCCATTTCCTCAATGTTTCTCTTGAAATTCCAGCCTTATTTGCGACGGAGGACATTCGACCACTTTCCAAGACCATGCGTACATATTGTTTTTTCACATCTTCAATAACTTCTATTTTCTTTCTCCCCACAATAAAGGACCTCCTTTTAATCGGAAAATGACTTTTAACCAGTGTAATGGTTTTGCATTTTCGTGTCCAATTAATTAAGGGGTCCAAATAG
>NZ_JBYLHW010000147.1:0-1463 GCF_057747715.1 Bacillus sp. JST-5
GGTTCTATGTCAAATGTTGGGGTTTAGGGGCTACCGCGCTTTCGTTTGGTGGCCTCTGAATCGTAGGATGGAATTTTTTCCATCCTACGATTCAGAGGGAATGAAAAGGTTCTCCCCTTATCCAACATGTGCTCCAAATTCCTTATACTTATGTGAAAGTAATATTCTTGCACGAGACCTTCTAAAATTTCTAAAACCAAATGCATTGCGTTTGATTACTTTTGTATGATTGTTGATTCCTTCTAAAAATCCATTCGATAAGTCATATACAAAACTATTTAATATTTCTATTTGCCAGGTTTTAAGCGTTTGAATGCTTTTTTTAAATTCAGGTAAACCTGATTTTTCCACTAATGCATAATCATAATACTCATATAACTTTTCTTTGGTTTGAGCGACCTTTTCACACCCATTTTGTTTCGCTTGTTTCAACCACTGGCAAAATTCCTCTTTTAATTGATAAGCCACTTTTAATTCTTCTGACATCTGACAATATCTATCTAAATACCAACGCTCTTTTTCGGTAAGGTTCTCGCTATTCTTGTAAAACACATGCCTCATCTTTTTACATTTCTTTCGATCATAGTCTCCCCAAGCTGATTGGACTCTTCTTCGAACTCCATCTAGTGCCCAATAAATATAGCGGCAAAAATGAAAGCGATCGGCCACGATAATCGGTCGGTTAAGGGCTTTTTTTACGGCTGCTTTAAAGGAATGGCTCATATCCATTACCACGATTTCTACTTTTGCCCCATATTTTCTTAGGTAGTTACTAATGGTTTTTTTTCTTCGATTCGGCAGGATATCAATCGGTTCTTTCGTTTCTCCATTGGCGATGATCAGTTGATACTTCCCTTCTTTTGTATCTCCCTTGTATTCATCAATGGCAATCATTCGTGGGAGTTCTTGTATATCCTCCAATTCTTTTTTAGCTAAATGGTCAAATCTCCGTATAATCGTCGATGTAGAGGCACCAAATTGTTCACCAATTTCTTTAAAAGTTTTAGCTTTGATACTTCTAATATTGACTGCTTGATTCCATTCCTTTGTGAATCTCTTATAACGTTCAACAAAGGTATTCTCCTCATAAAATCTTTTACCGCAAGCCTCACATTTATATCTTCGTTTCTTGTAGAATATATAACTTAACCGTTCAAACCACTTTAAATGCTTAATTTTTTGTATTCGATAATCATGGATTCTACGAGTTTTTTCTCCACAACCCGGACACTTATGAGATCTCACTTCCATTTCCACATAAATAGCGATCCGGTCTTCCACCTTATCCATTTTAGTAATCATTACATCTTCTAAACCAGGGATAAATATGTTATGATTCATTTGCACGCTTCTCCTCTCTTTTTCTTGTTTCTCGGCAATTCAAGTATAAGAGAAATTGGAGTATGCGTGCTTCTTTTTTGCTTTCAATTTGTTCTTAAACCCCAAAATTTAGTATAGAGCCA
>NZ_JBYLHW010000148.1:0-1437 GCF_057747715.1 Bacillus sp. JST-5
TGGGGCCTTAGCTCAGCTGGGAGAGCGCCTGCTTTGCACGCAGGAGGTCAGCGGTTCGATCCCGCTAGGCTCCACCATATATAATCACTAACATATTATTGTGGCGGCGTAGCTCAGCTGGCTAGAGCGTACGGTTCATACCCGTGAGGTCGTGGGTTCGATTCCCTCCGCCGCTACTAGTTACAAGGACCTTTAGCTCAGCTGGTTAGAGCAGACGGCTCATAACCGTCCGGTCGTAGGTTCGAGTCCTACAAGGTCCACCATTTCGATACGGAGGAGTACCCAAGTCTGGCTGAAGGGGTCGGTCTTGAAAACCGAGAGGCGGGTCAAACCGCGCGGGGGTTCGAATCCCTCCTCCTCCGCCATAAAATTAAATATCGTCGCGGGGTGGAGCAGTCCGGTAGCTCGTCGGGCTCATAACCCGAAGGTCGCAGGTTCAAATCCTGCCCCCGCAATAATGGTCCCGTAGTGTAGCGGTTAACATGCCTGCCTGTCACGCAGGAGATCGCGGGTTCGATTCCCGTCGGGACCGCCATTTAAATTGAACATGGCTCGGTAGCTCAGTCGGTAGAGCAACGAGCAAAACAACAATGAATATACTGCGAGTTGTCCCGACGCATATATCATCTGCGAAACAGCTAGTAGAGGAAGGGACAAAGGAATCATTCAAAATAAATAATACATTTTCTATTCATTATCATTTTTGGCTCGGTAGCTCAGTCGGTAGAGCAAAGGACTGAAAATCCTTGTGTCGGCGGTTCGATTCCGTCCCGAGCCACCATTTATTGCCTAGTGATTGGCCATAATGGCGGCTATGGCGAAGTGGTTAACGCATCGGATTGTGGCTCCGACATTCGTGGGTTCGATTCCCACTAGTCGCCCCATAGTGATGCGGGTGTAGTTTAGTGGTAAAACCTCAGCCTTCCAAGCTGATGTCGTGGGTTCGATTCCCATCACCCGCTCCAAATTTTATGATGGGCCTGTAGCTCAGCTGGTTAGAGCGCACGCCTGATAAGCGTGAGGTCGATGGTTCAAGTCCATTCAGGCCCATTGATTTTATACAATAATATTGTATAATATTGTTTAGTCACAGTATCATTCCGCAGTAGCTCAGTGGTAGAGCATTCGGCTGTTAACCGAACGGTCGTAGGTTCGAATCCTACCTGCGGAGCCATTAATGTGGAGAAGTACTCAAGTGGCTGAAGAGGCGCCCCTGCTAAGGGTGTAGGTCGGGTAACCGGCGCGAGGGTTCAAATCCCTCCTTCTCCGCCATAATATTGGCCCGTTGGTCAAGTGGTTAAGACACCGCCCTTTCACGGCGGTAACACGGGTTCGAATCCCGTACGGGTCATCAAAAGAAGGGGCTGTCCGATAAGTCCCAAAAAAAGAGCGAAATTGAGAAATCCTTGTGTTTCTCAATTCGCTCTTTTTACATTT
>NZ_JBYLHW010000149.1:0-1396 GCF_057747715.1 Bacillus sp. JST-5
TTACGACAAGATCAAAGTCTTCATCTTTAAAAGGGAGATTGGAAGCACTTGCCTTGAGAAAATCAATTCTATCAAAGACCCCTTCAATTCTCGCATTATGTTGGCACTTTACTTTCGAATATTCCCAATTACCTCCCCAATAATCAATCCCAGTTAATTTAGAATTAGGAAAAGCCTTTGCCAACTTTATTATTAACGATCCACTTCCTGTTCCGATATCAAGTACTCTTCCATTTCCATCCCACTCTACTTTACTAACTATTAAGTCATGAATTTTGGACTGATAATTCCCACCAAATGACGCAAATTGAAATACAGAATATAAAAGGATTATAACTTCCTCTTTTTAGAAGTTATATTAGTAATAATGTCTACTTCAACTTACTGACCCATAACAGTATGATAAACTATTTATTTTAAGACTTTCCAATCTTTATATATATCAGCATCTATACCTAAATTCTTTGTCTTTAACCATTTAAACGCTTTTAAGACCAAAGGTGAAGAATTTTCCAAAGAGACAGCGTTTTCGGTTACCCACACTGCTCCCAATGAGTCTTGTCCTTCAAATTGATCTGGTATTTTTATTTTCCCGCCAACTTTTTTTACTAAATAATAAACAGCAATATGATGAACATCAGTAAACTCATTCCATAACCAAGGTAGTTTAAAGTCTATAGCCCCAATATTCTCTTCAATTTCAATTTCAAGACCAGTTTCTTCAAGGAATTCTCTTTTTATTGCCTCTGATAAAGTTTCACCTTCTTTTAAACTTCCCCCGGGTAAGTCAAAACGATTTATATAAGGACCATCTTTTTTATTTATAACTAAGAGTTTTCCATCTTCTACATAAATCCCGTAAACTCCAAAAGCTCTATGATACCTCGTATTAGACATTTTGAGTTTATCCTCCTAATGGCGTTTTACTTCTTCAACAAAACTGCCCCATTAGTTGAATAAGCACCAGTATTTATTCAGCTAATTTATTTAACCCAAGTGTATCATAAGTTTCTAAATTCTGTACTAAAGAGCCCAAAACAGCCAGAGTAACAATCATGATTTGAATCATTTAGTCATACTGAAAGAATGGATTTATCTTTCCCATTTATGAAGAAAATATCAACTCAATAACTGATAAAAAAAAATCATGCAATTTTTATATTGCCTATTAATCAACCCGCATAATATAAGCATTTTTGGCAAATTTTCTTGTGTAAAAATTTGTTTAAAATCATCAGCTCATGTGTAAAATTTGTGTAAAACTTTATCGTTTATTATCGTTTTCTATCGTATCCCTGTAAAATGAAAAAAGTCCAAAAAAGTTGATGCATCAACATTTTTGGACTTTCGTGAATTTCTTATCTTCACTAAAATTTACATAAAGATACCGGTGGTC
>NZ_JBYLHW010000015.1:0-42871 GCF_057747715.1 Bacillus sp. JST-5
TATTTTTTTATCACTTTTTGTAAATCCATCTCTGCCCTTGAGATGATAAGCATGACCACCACATTTAGTATAGAGCCATAAAAAAAGAAAGGGGAACAATACCCTTTCTTAACTAGAATAGATTGGATCATTTTTTCTTCGTTCTTCTAATTCTTCTTTTGTATATATGATGCGCATTGGATTTCCACCGACGAAACTTCCTTCAGGGACATCTTTATGTACGAGTGTCCCTGCAGATACAATCGCACCATTACCTATCGTCACACCAGGTAATATCGTTGTATTCGCTCCGATCATAACTTCATCACCGATGACGACTTCACCTAACCGATATTCTTTAATTAAATATTCATGGGCTAAAATCGTTGTGTTGTAACCAATCACCGTATTTTTCCCGACAGAAATTTTTTCCGGAAACATGACATCTACCATAACCATTAACGCAAAAGAAGTTTTTTCTCCAACCTTCATTCGTAATAGTTTTCGATACATCCAATTTTTCACGGATAAAAACGGAGTATAACGTGCGAGCTGAATCACAATAAAGTTCTTTACCACTTTTAAAAAAGGAACGGTTTTATATACATGCCATAGTGAGTTAGCACCTTCAACTTTATATCTTGTCGTTTTTCTCATCTTATTCAACTCCGACAATCTTTAGCAAATCCTTCATTTCTTTTAAAATAAAATCTGGTTCAAAGCTTGCTAAGTAGTCTGCGCCTTTAATAGACCATCCAACACCCGCAGTCAGTGTACCCGCATTTTTTCCAGCTAATATATCGTGATAATTGTCACCAATCATGATCGCTTCATCCGGTTTGGAATCAAGCTTATCTAACGCTTTAAATACCGGCTCAGGATTTGGTTTAGCATGCTTTACATGATCAAGAGCGATGATTACTGGAAAATATTGATCGAGCTTTGTCAAAGTTAAGCCTTTCATCACCGTATCTAACATTTTCGTTGTAACAATTCCAAGTTTAAATCCTTGTTCGGATAAAATCTTTATCGTTTCATGAACCCCTTTATACTCCGTTACTAATTCATCATGGAAACGAAGATTATGCTCACGATAACATTGAATCAATTCATCTACTTTATCCTTTGCGATTGATTCAAACGTTTCCCGCAATGTTGGTCCGATAAAAGGAAGAATATCATCACGTGTATATTCGTTTGGAAAATATTTGTTTAACGTATGTGTAAACGACGAAATAATAAGTTCGTTCGTATTAATTAATGTTCCGTCTAAGTCAAATAACAATGTTGTAATATTACGATTCATATGATGGTTCCTTCTTTCCTTGAGCATTGACTCGTTTCCATATATTTGCCACTACCAATGTCAGCAATATAGCCGTAAATAAGCGAATGAAGAATAGTGGTATAATCGGAATTCCTAAAGGTATAAAAATTAATGTATCTTCAATGATAGCGTGACAGGCAACGAGAAAAATAAACGCCACTGTCGCATCTTTTTTTCCTACACCATCTTCTTTTATCGATTGAATAAGGACACCTGCCCCGAATGCCAAACCGAATAAAAGACCTGCTGCTAAAGTAGTAGACGTATTTGCACTCATTCCTAGCATTCTTGTTACAGGAGCCATCCATTTAGAAAAGACATCTAACCATTTAATATCTCGTAAAATTTGAATCATGATCATTAATGGAATGACAATGATGGCAAGTTGAAAAACACCGATAGCTGCTTTCTCCAACCCTTCGAGCAAAATTTGCCATAAACCATTCGGCTCATCGACCGTCTTCGGTACTAGTCCATATTGGGCTAATTGACTTCCCCCATGCCAAACTAGATGAATCAATATGGCAGAAACAATCGCTAAACCAATCCTTACACTTAAAATCA
Source organism: Bacillus sp. JST-5 (assembly GCF_057747715.1). NCBI lineage: Bacteria > Bacillati > Bacillota > Bacilli > Caryophanales > Bacillaceae > Bacillus > Bacillus sp. JST-5. Next base: position 1,871 of record NZ_JBYLHW010000015.1, read on the forward strand.
CCCAGAGCTTGACTCCTGCTTTAATCGCAACACTAGATTCAATTAATAAGTTATGGGAAAACGAAAGCATAACGGCAATGATAAATACTTCTTTCACCGTTAAATCGAGCGTTAAAATCGCCCCAATGCCAGCATACAAATTCAGTAAGTTCCCTAAAACAATTGGGATAGCAGCATCCCCAGATAATCCTAGTAATCCCATAAACGGAGATACGATTTTAATCAACCATGGAAGCACCGGTGTAAATTGTAAGAAATATACGATTAACGTAACGGGAAAAATGATTTTCCCCAATGTCCATGTCGTTTTTAATCCACTAATTAACCCTTTTTGTAAAGATTGTTTGAACATGTCTTCTCTCCCTATTGGTTGTTATTACTTGAGTAGCGAGGTTCGTTTCTTTTCACTCTTCTCCAAATCCATAAGAAAATAGCTACAGCAATTAAAATTAATGACATGATTTGCGCTGTTCTTAACATTTCCCCAATCATAAGGCTATCTGTTCTCATTCCTTCAATAAAATAACGGCCAATGGAATACCAAATGACATACGATAAAAAGATTTCTCCGCGTTTTAAGTTCACTCTTCTTAACAATAGTAATAGGACAAATCCTATTAAATTCCAGATCGATTCATATAAAAAGGTTGGGTGATAATAAACACCGTCAATATACATTTGGTTAATAATAAAATCTGGAAGATATAGACTTTCTAAAAATTCTCTCGTTACTTCTCCACCGTGCGCCTCTTGATTAAAAAAGTTCCCCCAACGCCCAATCGCTTGAGCAAGAATAATACTTGGCGCAGCGATATCGGCTACCTTCCAAAACGATACGTTCTTTATTCTCGTATATACAATCGCAGTTAATGTTGCACCGATGAGCGCTCCATGAATAGCTAATCCACCTTCCCAGACCGCTATAATTTTTCCGGGACTTGCTCCATAATAATCCCATTGGAAAATAACATAATACAATCTAGCGCATATAATTGAAATCGGTATAGCCCAAATTAATAAGTCTGGTAATAAATCTTTATGTAATCCTCTTCTTTCACCTTCACGCATGGCAATCCAAAGCCCTATCGCTATCGCAGTGCCAATAATAATCCCATACCAATAAACCTGCAATGATCCAATTTTAAATGCGACCCGGTCGATTGGTTCAATTGATTGTAAGATCATATACATAACTCCTTACCATTCATTTACTGTACTACCATTTTAACATGAAAAATAATTTCAAATTCATTTATTCTTGTTCCGATTCTTCAATCACTTCTGACAATTTCATTGTGAATTGTTCCGCTGCATTAACTCCCATACGTTTCAACCGATAGTTCATAGCCGCAACCTCGATAATGACAGCTAAGTTTCTACCTGGTCTAACAGGAATGGTTAACCGTGGAATATACGTGTCAATAATTTTTATTTTTTCTTCCTCTAATCCTAGTCGATCGTATTGTTTGTTCTGATCCCATAATTCTAAATGAATACATAAAGTAATTCGTTTATAGGAACGAATCGCTCCTGCACCAAACAATGTCATGACGTTTATTATGCCTAGCCCACGAATCTCCAGCAAGTGTTCGATTAGTTCCGGTGCGCTACCAATGAGCGTATCTTGATCTTCTTGCCGAATTTCTACACAATCATCGGCAACAAGGCGATGTCCACGTTTAACTAACTCTAATGCTGTTTCACTTTTTCCGACACCGCTTTTTCCGGTAATTAATACTCCGACACCGTAAATATCAACAAGAACGCCATGGATGGCAGTTGTTGGGGCCAATTTCCCTTCTAAATAATTTGTTAAATGACTAGACAAACGAGTCGTTTTCATACTTGAACGCATGACCGGCACCGACTGTTTTTCTGCGGCATCGATTAATTCTTGAGGTACTTCAAGATTTCTAGTTACTATGATTCCCGGGGTAATATCTGTACATAATCGCTCCATTCGATCTTTTTTTACATGTACCGGTAATTGCTCAAAAAAAGAAATCTCGGTTTTTCCTAATAATTGAATACGATCGGAAGGATAGTATTCAAAGTATCCAGCGATTTCCAAACCCGGTCGATGAAGATCACTTGTGATAATGGAACGGTTAATTCCATCTTCTCCAACTATAAGTTCCAGTTGAAACTTTTCAATGATGTCTTTCGTTTTCACCTTTGCCAAGGAAGGTTCCCCCTTTATTGGTCCATATTGGCTTACGTTATCCTTCATTTTACCATGATTATTTGCAAATCGAAATGGATTGTCATCGAATCACTTAAGCATGAAATATTTATTTTTTTTATTTTAATGGCATAATAGGTGTTGAACATAAAATAGGAGTGTATGTCATGAAACTAATTATTGCAGAAGATTATTTAGACATGAGTCAAAAAGCAGCCAATATTTTCATCGAAAGAGTTCGTAAGCAGCCGTCAATTACTTTAGGACTAGCTACCGGCTCTACACCAAAAGGAGTTTACGAAATTCTCATTCACGATCATAAAAATAATGGAACCGACTACTCCCAAGTGAAAACGGTAAATTTAGATGAATATGTCGGTATTTCTATTGATGATCCAAATAGCTATCATCAATTTATGATGGACCAATTATTTCGATATATAAACATTGAAAAAGAAAATACATTTATTCCAAATGGAGAAGCCGAAGATTTACAAGAAGAATGTGAAAGATATGAACGTTTAATTCAATCATTAGGAGGAATTGATTTACAATTGCTTGGAATTGGAAATAACGGACATATTGGGTTTAATGAACCAAATACTCCTTTCCATAGCCGAACTCATATCGTTACTTTAGCAGAAAGTACTAGAATCGCGAATTCTCGCTTTTTCCATTCATTAGATGAAGTGCCTAAACAAGCAATCACGATGGGAATTGCGACCATTATGGAAGCAAAGGAAATTTTACTACTTGCATCAGGGAAAACAAAAGCCGATGCCATTTACAAACTTTTTAACGGTCCGGTAGACGAGAACTTCCCTGCTTCAATTTTACAAAAACATGCCAATGTTACAGTCATCGCCGATCAAGAGGCATGTTCATTATTAGAAAAAGAAGGAGTCCGCTAACCCCTTCACAACATCCAAAAAAGTAGTAGGCATCCGCTAGCTATTCTCAGAAAAAATCAAAGGAAAAAAACAGAAGTGGAGAAAACGATTTGTTATTCTCCACTTCTTTCTATGTATGGGACTTACCAGCCCATCCCTTTTACCTTTTTTTCATTGGTTCAAAAACCGCTTTTTGGATAATGATATTCGCTAAAGATAACAAGATCGCGATGATAAATGCTAATCCAAACCCATCTATTTCAAAGGCATCTCCCATTATTTTATCCGTCAATACTAATGTAATCGCATTAATCACAAATAAAAATAATCCCAATGTTAACAGCGTAACCGGTAATGTAAGAATTATTAAAATCGGACGTACTAAAATGTTTAAAATTGAAAGGACAAAACTTGCTCCGATTGCTGCTTGAACGCTTGATAAATAAAATCCTTCAAAAAACCCGCTAATTGCCATAAATAAAACAGCATTGATTAAAATTCCAATCAACCATTTCATGATTCGATCATCCTCACCAATTATTTTTCAACGGTTCCACTAAAATTGAACCTGTTTTCGACTCAACCAATAAAAGTAACGAATGTTGTTTTTGTGTGAACGATTGAAAGCTAATTTTCTTTTGAGCAAAGTCTTTTTTATCTTCAGTCAAATAAATTCCATCAAAGTTAATGTCAATATTTCCCAAATTCGTCTTTAATTCTCCACTCGGTTCAACGTTTTCATTTAATAAAATTTGAACCGAACTGGTAACCGTTTTGGCACAAATTTTTTCAACGGTATCATTTTGAGCCGTACAAAATATTTTTCCACTCATTGTTTTTAAGTCTAGCTCTTGGAACTCCCCCTCTGTTCGAATCGTCCCGTTTACTGTTTCTGCCTCTAAACTTTTAATTTCACTTTGTATTAAAGAAATCCGTCCGTTTCCGGTCTCAAATTCTCCATTCCTTCCTTTTAAATCACGCCCCTCGATATGACCGTTTATTGTTTTCACTTCCCATTCTTCTGCTGTTAATTTCTCGCATTTTATATGTCCATGAAATAATTTTGCTTTGATTTTTTCATATTGTGCGGATGGGATATATATAACAACATCTGTTTTAATTAACTTTTGCTTGGAACTAAACGATAATATACCATTTTCAATTTGAAATGAAATTCCTTCAAAAAACTTCCTTTTTGCTTCTTCCTTATCTTTTTCACTATAAACTTTCCCCATACATTCGACTCTAGTATCGGCTTGATCCCAAGAATAAATCGTTAATGAACCATGGGTGATATCGACATTTATTTCGTTAATATCCGGCATCTTTTCATAAAACACATGGTTAACATCTACGGAATGGTGAAAATCAAATTCGATTTCTTTCATTTTTTCAATTGCTTTGTTGATAAAATTGAAAAAATTTGTTTTGGTCGATGACGTATGGTTTGATTCATTAGAATCGGCTTTCGCTTCATCATATAAAATTAATTGCTGGATGGATTCTTTCTTCTTTTCAGCATCTTCTAATGTTTCTAACAAACTTAACGCTTCATCGATCGATATTTTCCCATCTTTAACCATTTGTAAAATTCGTTTTTTATCTTGTTCCAACCCCATCATCCTCACATTTCAAATCAGTTTTTATATTTTTATGATTTCTACATAATAAAAATGAGAGAAGGTAATTCCTCTCTCATTTTATCATACTATTTTATGGTTACAGCCTCTTCATTCTCTTGAATCCATGTTTTCATTCTTTCATGATCACGTTCTATGATTTTCTTTAAATATTTTCCGGTATGGGATGTTGGGTGATTCGCCACTTCTTCTGGTGTTCCTGTTGCAACAATCGTTCCACCATTATCTCCACCTTCTGGACCTAAGTCTATAATATAATCGGCTGTTTTAATAACATCAAGATTATGTTCAATGACGACAACGGTATCTCCGTTTTCTACAAGTCTTTGTAGGACGATTAATAATCTTGCAATGTCATCAACATGTAATCCAGTTGTAGGTTCATCTAAAATATATAAACTTCTTCCTGTGGAGCGACGATGTAATTCGGATGCTAGTTTCACACGTTGTGCTTCTCCACCAGATAAAGTTGTTGCTGGTTGACCGAGTTTCATATACCCGAGTCCAACATCATAGAGTGTTTGAATTTTCCGTTGAATTTTCGGGATGTTTTCGAAAAATTCCAGAGCATCTTCAACAGTCATATCTAAAACTTCGGATATATTTTTTCCTTTATATTTAACTTCCAATGTTTCACGGTTATAGCGTTTTCCATGGCAAACTTCGCACGGAACATAAACGTCTGGTAAGAAGTGCATTTCAATTTTAATAATCCCATCTCCACGACAAGCCTCACAACGTCCGCCTTTAACGTTAAAACTGAATCGTCCTTTTTTATATCCACGAACTTTCGATTCATTCGTTGCGGCGAATACATCACGAATATCATCGAATACTCCTGTATACGTAGCTGGGTTGGATCTTGGTGTTCGGCCGATTGGTGATTGGTCGATATCAATGACTTTATCTAAATGTTCAATCCCTTTCAATTCTTTATGTTGTCCAGGCTTAACTTTAGCGTTGTTCAGCTTTTGAGCTAATGCTTTATATAATATTTCATTTACAAGTGTACTTTTTCCGGAGCCGGAAACGCCGGTTACAGCTGTAAATGTCCCAAGAGGAATTTTAATATTAACATTTTTTAAGTTATTTTCCCTTGCACCTTTTATTTCTAAAAAGCGGTCTCCTTTATTTCGTTTTAATGGAAGAGGAATGAATTTTTTCCCCGATAAATATTGTCCCGTCAATGATTTTTCGTTTGCCATCACTTCTTCAGGTGTTCCAGATGCGACTACTTCTCCTCCGCGAACACCTGCTCCCGGTCCAATATCAATTAAATAATCGGCCGCAAGCATCGTGTCTTCATCATGTTCCACGACAATTAATGTATTTCCAATGTCACGCATATTTTTTAACGTATCTATTAAACGATCATTGTCTCGCTGATGAAGTCCGATCGACGGTTCGTCTAAAATATAGAGAACACCTGTTAAACGTGAGCCTATTTGTGTGGCAAGGCGGATACGTTGTGCTTCTCCCCCAGATAACGTACCGGCAGCACGGCTTAATGTTAAATATTCAAGTCCAACATTTAACAAAAATCCAAGTCGTTCTTTAATTTCTTTAAATATTAATTTAGATATCGCTAAGTCTTTTTCTGATAACGTTAACTGATTGAAAAATTCTAACGCTTCACGAATAGATAGCTCAGTAACTTCGCTTATATGCTTTCCGCCAATTTTCACCGCTAATGCTTCTTCTTTAAGACGGTAGCCTTTACATTTCGGACAGGCTTGTTGAGCCATATATTTTTCCATTTGTTCTCGAATATAATCAGATGTTGTTTCTTTAAATCTTCGTTCTACGTTAGGAATCACCCCTTCAAATTCAACATATCCTTCACGTATTTGCCCAAAATCATTTTCATATTTGAAATAAATTTTTTCTCCATCTGATCCGTATAACACTTTGTCTAATAAGTGTTTTGGGATTTCTTTTACAGGAATATCCATATCGATTCCATAATGTTGGCAAACCGCTGCAAGTAAAGATGGATAGTATTGAGAACTGTTTGGCTCCCACGGGGCAATAGCATGTTCTTTTAATGATAAGTCCCAATTTGGAATGACTAAATCAAGATCTACTTCTAATTTTGTTCCAAGTCCATCACATTCAGGGCATGCACCATATGGGCTATTAAACGAAAACATTCTCGGTTCTAATTCCCCAATGGAGAATCCACAGATTGGACATGCATGATTTTCACTAAACAACAGTTCTTCCTCGCCAATAACATCGATAATGACGCGCCCGCCGCCAATTTTTAATGCGGTTTCTAACGAGTCGGCAAGTCGAGCTGAAATTCCCTCTTTTATTACAATACGGTCTACAATAACTTCAATGGAATGTTTTTTATTTTTATCTAATTCAATTTCATCATTAATATCATACATTTCTCCGTCTACACGAATACGAACAAACCCTTGCTTTTTAATTTCTTCCATTGTTTTTACATGGGTTCCTTTTCGGCCGGATACAACAGGAGCTAATATTTGCATTTTTGTTCTTTCCGGATATTGTTCAAGGCGGTCAATCATTTGCTCAATGGTTTGTGAAGTAATTTCAATCCCATGATTCGGACAAATTGGTTTCCCGATTCGTGCAAATAATAAACGTAAATAATCATATATTTCCGTAACGGTTCCTACAGTTGATCGGGGGTTTCTGCTTGTTGTTTTTTGGTCAATAGAGATGGCAGGTGAAAGACCATCAATGGAATCAACATCCGGTTTATCCATTTGTCCTAAAAATTGTCGAGCATAAGCGGACAAAGACTCTACATAACGTCTTTGTCCTTCTGCATAAATCGTGTCAAATGCTAATGAAGATTTTCCTGAACCAGATAGTCCGGTGACGACGACTAACTGATCTCTAGGGATTTTTACATCAATGTTTTTTAAATTATGAGTTCTTGCTCCTTTAACTACAATTTCTTTCATCACCATACATCTGTCATCCTTCCGCTTTTAACTCTAAAATGAGATCACGCAGCTCTGCCGCTCTTTCAAACTGCAAGTTTTTCGCAGCTTCCTTCATTTCTTTTTCCAAGTTGGCTATTAATTTTTCTCTTTCTTTTTTGTTGAGTTTTCCTCCTGGTTTCACTACATAAGATTCTTCTTCCTCTGCTGCATACGTTGCACGAATGACATCTCGAATTTCTTTTTGAATTGTTTTCGGTGTAATTCCATGTTTAAGGTTATATTCTTCTTGAATCTTTCTTCTTCTTCTCGTTTCCTTAATCGCTACTTCCATTGAATGTGTCACTTTATCTGCATACATAATGACTTTTCCGTTCGCATTACGTGCTGCACGTCCAATCGTTTGAATTAAAGAACGTTCAGAACGTAAAAATCCTTCTTTATCTGCGTCTAAGATTGCCACCAATGATACTTCTGGAATGTCCAAACCTTCTCTTAATAAGTTAATTCCGACTAACACATCAAATTTTCCTAGTCGTAAATCTCGTATAATTTCAATTCGTTCTAATGTTTTTACTTCAGAGTGTAGATATTGAACATTAATTCCAATTTCTTTTAAATAGTCGGTTAAATCTTCTGCCATTTTTTTCGTTAACGTCGTCACAAGCACACGCTCGTTTTTCTTGATTCGGTCTTGAATTTCGCCAATTAAATCATCAATCTGTCCTTCAATTGGGCGCACTTCCACGGTAGGATCCAATAGACCAGTTGGACGGATAATTTGCTCAACCATTTCCGGACAATGTTCTAACTCATAAGGTCCTGGGGTAGCTGATACATAGATGATTTGATTGATATGCTTCTCAAATTCTTCAAAGGTAAGTGGACGGTTATCTAAAGCAGATGGTAATCGGAATCCGTGATCCACTAATACTTGTTTTCTTGCTCTGTCCCCATTGTACATTCCTCGAATTTGCGGCAATGTAACATGGGATTCATCAATGACAATTAAGAAATCATCCGGGAAATAATCAAGTAATGTGTATGGTGTAGAGCCCGGTGGACGTAAAGTTAGATGTCTTGAATAGTTTTCAATTCCGGAGCAAAATCCCATTTCTTTCATCATTTCTAAATCATAACGTGTCCGTTGCTCAAGACGTTGCGCTTCGAGAAGCTTATTTTGAGATCGTAATTCTTCTAATCGTTCTTCTAACTCTTTTTCAATACTTTCAATCGCTAATTTCATTTTTTCTTCTCTTGTGACGAAGTGAGATGCTGGGAAAATCGCAACGTGCTCTCTGTCGCCGATTATCTCACCAGTCAAAGCATCTACTTCACGAATGCGGTCAATTTCATCACCGAAAAATTCAACACGAATACAATGTTCATCTTTAGAGGCAGGGAATATTTCTACAACATCCCCTCGTACGCGAAAGGTTCCGCGCTGAAAATCGATATCATTTCTTGAATATTGGATATCTACTAATTTATGTAATAATTTATTTCGTTCAATTTCCATGCCTACACGTAATGAAACGACCATTTCTCGATATTCTTCTGGAGAACCTAAACCATAAATGCAAGAGACACTGGCGATAATAATAACATCCTTCCGTTCAAATAAAGATGATGTGGCGGAATGTCGCAATTTATCAATTTCATCGTTGATACTTGCATCTTTTTCGATATATGTGTCTGTTTGTGGAACATATGCTTCCGGTTGATAATAGTCGTAATAACTGACAAAGTATTCAACCGCGTTATTAGGGAAAAATTCTTTGAACTCACTATAAAGTTGTCCTGCTAATGTTTTGTTATGCGCAATGACTAATGTCGGTTTATTGACTTCTTGAATGACATTTGAGATCGTAAACGTTTTTCCTGTTCCAGTTGCCCCTAATAACGTTTGATGTTTTTTTCCATTCTTGATTCCTTCCACTAATTTTTTAATCGCATCTGGTTGGTCTCCTTGAGGTTTGTATTTAGAGACAAGTTCAAATTTATGGTCCACCTTTATCGCCACCTCTCCATTCGTACAGTCTAAACAATATTTATATTTTATCACATATAGTGGATAAAAACTACAAAAAAGCGAACAAACATTCGTTTTTCTTCTTCTCTATCTTTCACTATTGCCAATTTGGATGGAATATAGTTATTTTTTTGGAATATTGGTTGTCACTAATATTAAATTTTTTGTAAAAAAAATTATTTTATATGGATTCCCATTTCGGGCGAACGCTTTCCGCGGGCACGGCCTCAACTAATTTTTGTCAGCTTATACCTCCAAAAATGGATTTTCGGCTCGTGCTTTTCCCGCAGGAGTCGTCGCCCTACATTTCAACCATACAGTTTTTGTTTACAAAACTAATTCCTAACTTTCAAACCAATATTTTTATGAAAATGTTGCAAAAAAAAATTAAGTGAGAGGCGACCAATTGATTGCTGTGACTACCAATTTGACAAAATAAAAAACTAGCATTGCTGCTAGTTTTTTGTTCTTGGTAATATTAAAATTTCTACCCTTCTATTTTTTTGTCTACCTTTTTCGGTATCGTTACTTGCAATTGGAGCATGTTCACCATATCCTTTTGCACTAAACCAAGCGGAATCGAGTTTCTCGTTTTCTAATAAAATTTTTAAAAAGTTCACTGCTCTCATAACACTCAATTCCCAGTTAGAAGCAAATTGTGCTGTATGTATTGGAACGTTATCCGTATGCCCGCTAATAACTATATTTCTTGGAGGTTCGATAACTAGCAATTCACTAATTTCTCTTGCGGTTTCCATATACTCTTCACGTACGGTCGCGCTTCCTGATTCAAATAAAATACTATCTTTAATTCTTACTAGCAATCCTTCATCCGTTAACGATGTTTGAAGATCATTGGATAATCCTCTTTCGTTAATAAAATGATTAATTTTTCCTTGAATCATTTTAAGTTCTTCCGTATCCAATCTTTTTTCAATTGCATCTTTAGCTTTCTTTTTCTCTTCTATAGGGCTGATTTGATCTTCCGGCATTGGGTTTTGGTATTCTAACAATCCCGTACCGCTTGTAAACATTCCGCTGAACACTTTTGATAACTGTTCAAACCTTTTAGAATCTATTTCACTCATGGAAAATAATACGATGAATAGTGCTAATAATAGCGTTAAAATATCGGCGTATGGAATTAACCATGACTCATTAATATGGTTTTGTTCATCTTTTCTCTTTCTCTTTTTGGTCATCATTATTCCCGACCTTTTTCAAAAAATTTTTTCCGTTCATTTGTTGGAAGATAGGAAGCTAATTTTTGCTCAATAACATTTGGGACTTCCCCTTCCAAAATGGATAAAATTCCTTCAATCATAATCATTTTCAAACGAGCTTCTTGTTTTGATTTCCTTTTTAGCTTATTGGCAAATGGATGCCAAAGAACATAACCAGTAAAGATCCCTAACAATGTCGCTACGAAAGCCGAACTAATTGCTAATCCTAATGCAGATGTATCTTCCATATTTCCAAGAGCAGCAATTAATCCAACAACCGCCCCTAATACCCCTAATGTCGGAGCATAGGTTCCTGCTTGAGTAAAAATGGATGCCAACGACTCATGTCTTTCTTCCATCGCTTCCACTTCTTCATAGAGAACATCTCTTATATACTCCGCGCTTTTTCCATCAATGACTAACATTAATCCATTTTTTAAAAAAGGATCTTCAATTTCTTCCACTTTTGATTCTAGGACAAGAATTCCTTCTCTTCTTGCGATTTGAGACCAATCTGAAAACATTTTTATAAGTTTTACAGGATCTTCTTGCTTTTTATCTTTAAAAATAATGCCAAATAACTTTGGAATTTTTTTTATATCGCTCGTTGGAAATGCAATAAGAACTGATGCAATTGTACCTAAAACAATGATTAAAATGGCAGCTGGATTAATTAAAGCAGATAAACTAATTCCTTTCAAAACCATACCAATACCAACTGCAATAATTCCAATCAATAAACCTATAAATGATGTTTTATCCATAGTCTTCACCTATCTTATTCTAAAGTCAAATCCATTATCGTTACTTTTTATTTCGACAAAATTAGAAAAATATTTAGTGTTTATATTGTTTTTGTCACGAAATCATGTTCTATGAAAATGATTAATAAGTTTAGATGTAGAAATAAAAAACTGTACGACCATTGGACGTACAGTTCGAAGTTATTTTTTGTATTTTTTTGTCATTTTGCTTGCATACCAAAAGCCTACCGTTAATGAAAATGCATCGATAATAATTAATGGCCAAGAATGTGTGTATCCTTTATATGCAGATGCTGCTATTAAAGCACTTGTTAAAATGAGTGCAACATATCGATTATATGTAACTCTTGTAAATAAAATAACTAATAGCCCTGGAAAAATTAATCCAGCAATAAGTTTTCCTATCAATGATGGCACCTCGCACTTCCCATCTATGCTAACAACATCATACCACTGTCATTGCGAGAAGGAAATAGATGTTACATTTCTTTCACAATTCCAAAAAACTCTTCAAATGTCCAGTCATTTTCATAAATAATTTTTGCAATTTCTTTCCCTACGTAACGGAAGTGCCATGGTTCGTAACTATATTGAGTGATCGATTCTTTTCCCTTTGGATATCGGAGAATAAACCCATATTTATGGGCGTTTTTCTTTAACCAAATGCCTTCTTTTGTCTTTTCAAAAGATTCATCTGTATCAAAATTGACGCTTTCTGCTGTTATGTCCATTGTAAGTCCAGTTTGGTGCTCACTAGTACCTGGTTTAGCAACGACTAAAATTGCTTTTTCATAGCCTTCTAGATTGATTTGACGGTTAAAAATTAATTGTTGTGTCTGATAAGAGCGATATCCTGATAAAGCATATAAATGGATATTTTGTGCTTTTGCATCATCAAACATTTTCTTTAATGCATCTGCCGCTTCTTTTCTCAGAAAATTTTCTTCCGCTGATTCGTATGCAACCGGTACTTTGACTTTCACTAAGTCTTTCGGCTTGTAATCCGAAGGAAGTGAAAATTCTTTATTCACTAAAACTAAAGGATTTTCAGGATTTTGTATGACTTTCTCTTTTCCAACCGTTTTCAATTGATTGAAATACTGTTTGAATAAAAACCATTCTCCATTAACCTTTTTGATCATTTTCCCTTCAAATTCTACTTGGTCGATTGGGTCTTTTTGTAAGTCATCTGAATGTTGACCTTCTTCGTGAAGTTGAGAAGGATGATCCGCTGACTTTTTTTCACCGTTACAACCGGCAAGAATTAAACCGAATACCATGAATAATGCAAATGTTTGCCATTTCATCTAATCATCCTAACTGATACTTTTTTGCAACTATTTTATTTTAATAAACTATTGGAAGAAAATACAGACGAAAAAAATTAGTAATATATGGTACAGTTTTTTCCGGTCGAAAAAATTTTTAAACATGATTAGCCATTTAAACGTTGATGCATATGTACAATTTCGGAACCTAGTAGTTGAATTCGTTGACGAATTTCTTCATCTTGAATTTGATTATTTTGATCGAATTGATTCATTGTCACAAAAACGCTAGTGGCAGGAATATACGCTTTTAAAAAGCTTACAATGGATTTTAGATGCGTTTCTGTTACTAAATAGTGGCGGTCGGTTCCACCGTTCATAACTAGACCCACTACCTTTTTATGAAACACATCATAAGGTAAATGGTCAAATAAGTTTTTTAACGCACCAGTAATGGAAGCTTGATAAACAGGTGAACCGATCACATATAAATCCGCTTCTTTAATCTTTTGAATTACTTTTTTTGTATCTTCATTGTATTGATCAAATGGTCTTCCATCGACAAATTCTACATTGTAATCTCCTAAAAATAACAATTCCGTTTCTAATTCAGGATATGCTTTTTTCGCACTTTCTAACACTTCATTCACTACAACGCTCGTTTTATTTCCAATCAGCGCACCGGCTATTCCTAATAATTTCATTTTTGCTCCTCCTTCATTCTCGCATCCAATATCTTTCAACCATTAATTTTACTATAAAAAACAACCTATGAAAATTTTCGTTAAGCCAGTTTAAACATTAGAATTATTAAAGCAAACGAATTATACTCATAATAGGTAATGGCTGAACATTATTTTGTTAATACTCTATTCATTATAATGAAAATTTTTTGAAATGAGAAAGGATAAAGTTTATGGGATTCATCCTTGTTGAAATTTGTGACAATAATTTAATGGCGACAATTGATTTAGAAGGTGAATTTAAAGATCAACCAGAAGTCGCTGTTTTACGATATGAATGTTTAAATTTGTGCGGACTATGTGCCATTCGACCATATGCACTTGTCAATGGAGAAAGAGTCTTTGCTAAAACCATTGAGGAATGTTTGGAATTAATTAAAATCAAAGTCGCAGAAGAACTGGAGCAGTATTTATAATTAACGGTTCACATTTATAAGAGTGACATGCTTCAATCTGTCACTCTTTTATTTTCTGTGAAATTATTATGATACTATTATTTTGTTGAATTCTTAATGCGTAGAAAATTTGGCAATGGATGTACAATTTAAATCCATTTCCCTGAATAGAAAAAGGAATGACCAACTTTTCGATGTCATTCCCTCATAAAGAAAAATATTCTATTGAATGCAGATGTTAATAAACATTTCCAATCCTTAACCCGCATAAGATTCCCAATGTTTTTCTTCCCCGATAAATAGCAATCCTAGTTCATGATGTTCCCCTTCAAATAGAGCTCGCTGAGCAAAACGAATTTCTCCGTTCGTATCTAAAACTTCTAACTTACAAAATGCACTATTTTTTTGTAAAGCAATATAAAAATCTCTTCCATTATTGACAGTCGTTCCGTTAACTTTTGTAATGATTTCTCCTACTTGTAGTCCCATATGGTCTGCAGCCGAATAAGGGATAATTCCTAAAATCATTAAACCGTTATTTCGCTTTGAAAAATATGTTGACATAGAGTCATCCTTATATCGTTGAATAAAGCTAATGCACTCTCTTCCAATGATAGCAACTGCAACCGCAATAATGGATGCAACTGGATACCAAATACCGACAATCGAGATGGCAAGAACGAGAGCTGCTAATAAAAGGACCCGATTCCCTGTCAAACGAATGGATTCTTTTGGTAACATTCCTTGGATTTGTTGGGCAAAACCTATCCAGTATGGAACAAGAATTAAAGAATAGCTTGTCTCTCCTAGCGTTAAAACCGGCCACCAATCAAATGGTGCATGGAAAAATCCTTCTGGTAGTAAGAACAAAATTGGTACCATCCAAAGACGTTTCGATTCATGAACTCCTACTCTTTGACCTCTTTTACTTAATACAATTTTTGGTGATGTATTTTTTGTTCCGTTAGTTATGATTAAAATTCCTTCAGCCATAACCAACAATCCGATAATCACTGCCATTAACGGGATAAAATTTGCATTTACTTGTTGAAAAGCTTCTTCAAATATAGGTGGAGCATATTCAAATTCGGTCATTATGTATAAAATGAAAAATGACAACCCTGCTGTTAAGGAAGCAGACAGCATTTGTGGACGAATAAAGAAGGCAAGTAAAATGGATACTACTGCGACAGTTATGATAAACGCAAAAGGGACAGGAATTCCGACTAGAATAATGACCGCCGATACAACAAGTCCAATGGTTATCCCTTTGAATCCATACGTTCTCCATTCATATAATCCATCCTGTGCACGAATGTGAAAATTTTTCCGTTCCCTTTTCACACGTAAATAACCTAAAAAAATAGCATAAAACGCGCCTATATATAATAAAGGGTGTAAAAATATCTTTCCTATCCCTAATAACAATTCACCGAGCCACTCAAACATATGCACACCACCTGTCCGTCTAACATCTATTACTATATATTCTAGCAAATGTTATATTGAAAACATATACCTATTCCATAGGAAATTGGATAGAATTCTTTTTCTTATAGATTTTAAACATTTTCGGTCAAAAAAATAGAGAGGAAAGCCCTCTCTTTATCTATTTGATAATTGATATGTGAGAAAATGGATAGCTGTTTGAAGTTGCCGATCATTACTCTCTAATTTCATCGCTTCAACTACTTTTCCTTCAAGTAATTTCGCTGTTTCCTTATCAATGATTCCCGTTACTTTTAATTGATTTTCTGATTGGAACGCTCTCACTGCCATTTCTGTCGTTTCGCTAAAATAACCATCTTGTCTTCCCGGTTCATAGCCGATGCTTTTCAAAATTTCTTGAGCATGTTTGACTTGTTCACTATTCATATCTCTTTTTAACGGTTGATCGATATTAATCGGATGGGTTTTATACAGTTCTCCTTTTTCTACTTTTATATCCGGTTCAATTCCTTTTTGATGAATCCAGTTCCCATCTGGTGTCAGCCATTTATAAAGAGTTAGTTTCAAATGGCTTCCGTCGCCTAAAGGTAACGCTTGTTGTACTGTACCTTTACCAAACGTTTTCTCTCCAATGATCGTACTATTTTCAATTTCTTTTAATGCTCCCACTAATATTTCAGATGCAGAAGCACTACCTTCATCCGTTAATACGACTATTGGATAGTTTTTTCCTTCTTTTCTTTTAGAATAAGATGATTGGCGATCTCCGTTTCTCTGTTCGATTTGGACATAAGGTTTTTTATTGGAGACTAATTCTTGTAAAATTTCTTCAACACTTGTTAATAGTCCCCCCGGGTTCCCTCGAACGTCAATAATTAATGCTTGTATTCCTTCTTTCTCTAATTCTTTTAATTTTTTCTTAAAATCATTTCCTGTTTCTTTGGAAAAAGAAGTGATTTCCATATATCCGATTTGTTTTTGCTCTCTTTCTATCATTTTTGAAAACACAGTTTCTATTGGAATTGTATCCCGCTTGACTTCTATGACAATAGGTTCAGACAATCCCGCACGTTTAATTTCTAATTGAACCTTTGTCCCTTTTTCCCCTCTAATTTTTAATGTAGTTTCATATAAATCAAGATTTTCTACACTTTCTCCATCTACTTTAATAATTTCGTCATTTGGTTTTATACCTGCCTTTTCCGCTGGAGAATTTTTAAACGGGGCTATGATAATTTTCTTTCCGTTCACAATACCGATTTCAGCCCCAATTCCTTCAAAGGATGAATCGAGTGATTCATTAAATTTTTCTGCTTTCACTTCATCCATATAAACAGAATAGGGATCCTTTAATGTTGAGACCATTCCTTCGATAGCCCCTTCGATTAATTGTTCTGGCTCTACTTCATGAACGTAACCATTGTATATCGCTTCGTACGCTCGTTTAATTTTTTCAACATCAAAGTTGCTAGAACTGTTTATCGTAATAGGAACTACTTCTTTCGCATCTTTTTTGCCCATCCAGTTCATGCCTGCATACGTTCCGGCAGATGCAAAGACCATTGAACTGATCATAAGAGCGATGATCCATCTTTTTCTCAAGTTAGTGCCTCCTCCCGACTACCATTACACTATTTCAATATATGAACCGGATGGACGAGTTATGATAATGCTTAGGAATCGTATTTGGAAATTGGAATTCAGTTACAAAAATTTTATAGGGGTGACAAATAAAGTTAATAAGGAATTTAAAAACTTTTTCGTTCTTGCAAAGGTCGCAAATTTGTATATAAAAATTACCAATGATTGAATGATTAGGGAACAATATTCCCATTGTCACTAGAAACCATCAAAGTTGCAAATAAATCCTAACGAAATATTTTTCCAAAAGAAAAAGAGAATGCATCATGATACATTCTCTTTAATATTTGCCACTTTATTTACGTTCAAAATTTCATAAACGTGGACACTGTATTTTTGTTTTAATTGATTCATCCATTCATGCGTTCCTTCTAATTGCAGGAAAACTATCTTACCGTTTTTTCTTTCTTGAATAATGGGAGATTCGCTTTTAATCATACTTGCCGTTTCTTGGTCTGTAAAAATTGCCCAATCACTGTTTCTGATTTCACTTTCATGTTTCCGTTCATCTATAAACGGTAAAACATGTGGAAACAAATGATTTTTTTGCTGAAAAATTTGAACGAAGTCTTCGATCATGGCACTCGCAGTTGGATATCGACCAGCACCTGCACCTGTAAAAGTTAAGCCTCCAACTAAAGTTCCTTGAATATGAATGGTGTTATCCACCCCGTCTATAGAATAAAACGGATGAGTTTCATCTACTAGTACAGGTTTTACCCAGCAATCTTTTGCATCCAGAGAAATATGAGCAACGTGACGAAATCTTAGTCCAAAAACTTGGGCAAGTTCCACATATTGTTGCGTAATCGTGGATATGCCTTCTCGTTCAATTACTTTCCAGTTTGGTTCTCTTCCAAAAATACACCGATATAAAATGATTAATTTGTAGTACGCATCATAACCATCTACATCATTCGTTGGGTCTTGTTCCGCATATCCAAGCTGTTTCGCTAGTTTTAATGCCTCTTCAAATGTACATCCATGTTTCCGCATTTCCGTTAAAATAAAATTAGACGTTCCATTTAAAATCCCTTCAAGTTTTAAAATATGATTCGTTTTTAAAATGGAACATAAGGTGCTGATGATCGGTACTCCACCTGCAACGGTTGCCTCATACCGTACCGTCACCCCTTTTTCTTGCGCTAAGTTCACTAACTCAATTCCATGATGGGCAAGCATCACTTTATTAGCGGTAATGACGTGGCATCCTTTTTCTATAAATCTTTTTAAATACGTAAAGCATGGCTCCGTACCGACAATAGCTTCAAAGACAATTTGCAAATCAGGAATTTTTAGAATTTCCTCTATGTTATTAGTCACCAATACTTCTCGTTCAATTGTACGATCTTTCGTAATGTCTTTCACCAAAACGGCACAAATTTGAATCGGTTCTCCAATTAATTGTTCTAATCGTTTTTCATTGGTTTTTATTCCTTCGTAAACGCCCTGGCCAACTGTACCAAAACCTAAGATGGCAATCTTTTTTACGATCGGTCCCACCTCCTTTTCAATCTGTAAGGGCCCTTTGAATCATAGGACCCCATTGATCAAATTCGACTAAAAACCCATCATGACCGAACTTTGTCGGAACTTCGACGTAATTTCCATCATGAACATATGGCATATATTTTTCCATGACTTCCCCTTTATATAATAGGTCGCCTTGAAAACAAATGGATGTAAGTTTCGGTTGATATTGTTTAAAAACTTCTTCTAAATTTCCTCGATCTCTGCCAATGTCATGGCTGTTCATTGCGTGTAATAAATATAAATAACTGTTCGGATCAAATCGATGCAACAGCTTTTTCCCTTGATAATGCAAGTATGATTCAACTTGATAATATGGAGGCTGATGTAATTCCTGATGACGAATTTCTCGCTGAAATCGTTCTTCAAACAATTCCCCCGTTCGGTACGTAACCATTCCTACCATTCGAGCAATGGAAAGACCGTTGACATCCGAAGCGTTTTCGTAATATCCGTTTTTCCAATTAGGGTCATGCAAAATGGCTTCAATTCCGATTCGATTAAACGCAATACCGTAGTCACTCAAATATGGAGTTACAGCTAAAGCAATGACATGTTCAACGGTATCCGGATATAATACTCCCCATTCTAATGCTTGCATTCCTCCTAATGAGCCACCGATTACTGCTTTCACGTGGTGAATTCCAAGTTGAGCGAGAGCTTTTTTTTGAAAATGAACCATATCTCGGATTGTAAAGAACGGAAACTGTGTACGGTATTCCTTTCCTGTATCAGGATTGATACTTGTCGGCCCGGTGGAACCAGAGCATCCTCCGAGTACATTAAAAGTAATAACTAAATATTGATTCGTATCAATATACAGGTTAGGTCCTACCATTCCCCGCCACCAACCGGGATGGTCGTCTGTTCCATATGTTCGTTCATTCCCGGTTAGTGCGTGAAAAATTAAAATAACTGGACCATTTTTATTTCCTACCATTTCATAGGAGGCAAGTGTATCTTTTAAAACCTCCCCGCTTTCTAGCTGTATATCTCCAACAAAAATAGTTCCATATGTGTGTTCATCTGTTATCTTCTGCAACATAATGATTCGCTCCTATTTTTATACCGTTACAGCTGCCACCGCCTTTGTAATGGCTTGATCAAGATCTGCGATGATGTCATCAACATTTTCAATACCTATGGAAAGACGAATGAGTTCTTCTGTCACCCCAGTTAAAGCTAGCTCTTCTTTACTTAATTGTTGGTGAGTGGTTGATGCTGGATGAATAATTAATGATTTAGCATCTCCAACGTTAGCGACATGAGAGAACAAAGAAATATGATCGATTACCTTTCTACCTGCTTCTCGTCCGCCTTTAATACCAAATACAACCATTGAACCGAATCCATGTTTTAAATATTTTTGTGCTAAAGGGTATGTTGGATGATCTTCGAATCCTGGATATGTGACCCAGTCAACATCCGGATGGTTTTTCAAAAATTGGGCTACTTTCAATGCATTTTCATTATGTCGTTCTAAGCGAAGGTGCAACGTTTCTAATCCTTGAAGCAAATAAAAGGCATTTTGCGGACTTAAACAAGGACCTATATCGCGTAACAATTGAACACGGAGTTTTACTGCATAAGCTACGTTTCCTAAATCGGCATATTTGAGTCCGTTGTAGCTAGGGTCTGGTTCGATGAAACCTTTGAATTTTTCATTGTTCCAATCAAAGTTTCCTCCATCCACAACGACTCCTCCGATTGAGTTTCCATGGCCGCCGATCCATTTCGTAGCTGAATGAACAACAATATTGGCTCCCCATTCAATCGGCTTACATCCGTAAGGTGTAGCAAAAGTATTATCGATGATTAAAGGAATCCCTGCTTCTTTTGCAATGTCAGCAACGGCCTCTACATCAAATACTTGTAAACTTGGATTTCCGATAATTTCTCCATATAACGCTTTTGTTTTTGGAGTAATCGCTTTTCTGAAATTTTCTGGATCAATCGCATCAACAAATTTAACTTTTATCCCGAATCGTGGAAGGGTTAAGGAAAATAAATTGAAGGTTCCGCCGTATAAATTTGTCGCCGCTACAATTTCATCCCCTGTTTCAGCGATGTTCAAGATTGCTAACGTAATAGCGGACATTCCGGATGCAGTTGCCACTGCTGCTGTTCCACCTTCTAGTGCTGCTACACGTTTTTCAAAAACATCCACCGTTGGATTCGTAATCCGAGTATAAATATTTCCTGTTTCCGCTAGTGCAAATAAATTTTGTGCATGTTCTGTATCGTTGAATACATACGACGTTGTTTGGTAAATCGGTACTGCTCTTGATCCAGTGGCAGGATCCACCTCTTGCCCTCCATGAAGCAATAATGTTTCATCTTTCAATGAATTAGTCATTTCACATACCTCCTAAAGTTTTCATTAAAGGGTGATAAGTGAGTATTTGGCAGATGGAATGAGAGGGAAGAGGAAGGATTTAGTAGGATATTTGTAATAAAAAACCCTCTTCATAAGAAGAGGGCGTAGTTTTTAGTTCCTCCTCTTATCTCTCAGATCATTTTGACCTGTAGGAATTGGCACCTTTTCAAACACGTCGTTTGAAGGTTGCCGGGTTTCATCGGGCCTAGTCCCTCCACCTCTCTTGATAAGAGTCAATACTCACTTATGAAATTGTTGTTAAACTGAATTATAATGAACGGACAAATTCTCGTCAATCAAATTTTTATAATTTTTTAAATAATAATGCAATGATGATTATTCGACTATTTTGCTAACGAGTTTTGTTTTTTGCATAAAGCTTGTAAGTTTGAATAGTCTTGTTTGAAGTCCCAAACATTTCGTGCATGGCCAAAATAAAAGCCTCTTCCTAACGAAGAGGCTATGAAAAGAAGCATAATAATTGACGAATAATCTATATATATCAAACTTGAATTCTCTAAGTCAAAAAATTAGTCTTATAATAAACCAATTTCCCTTTGGTTGTTTAGATCATCGGTTGAACGATCCAAAAGAATTTTTGCCGCTCGTTGGATATCCTCCATTTTTAATTGTTGCCATTCCGTTTGATCACCCGATAAATTATACATCGTCTTAATATTTTCTCTTATTAAATAAGCTGCATAACTATGTGGAAATTGTTGATCATTCTTTGCTTCTGCTAATATATTTCCCCAAACTCTTCCTCTATCTTCCATTAATTCTACTAATTTCGCACGGTACTCAAGGACATATCCAGGTAGATTCGGATAATGCTCATAATCATAGAAATGTTGCGCTTCATGTTTCAGAAAGGAAACGTTGAACACTTCATCATCTAATGGTTCATATGCTTCTTTCACACAGTAAAGTGCATCTTCTTTTGCCCACCCTCCTGCATAATGTTCGCCAAACGTTGCATAATGAAGCCAGCTTTGCATGATAAAGTTGGACATAAATATTACATCTACATTTTGTGTTCCTAAAGGCAGTTCGACTATATAGCTTTTTTTCTCATTCGTTTTCCAAATAAATGGTCCACGAAAAGGGGCCGTTACTCCGCCTAAAAAGTTCCATCCTTTATCTTCAAAGATCGATTGCAGTTCTTTTTCCACTTCATCAATATTTGAGCATGCAGGAACGAGTTCACTTAAATGTTGAAAAAGCCATTTCTCTCCCTTTTTAACATCTAGCTTTTTCATTAAAACAAGTAGAAAATATGTCTGATAAATGGATAATACTGAGTTAATAAACGGATCCTCTAGTTTTGACGGTTCATCTTCCTTACATGTAATAAATCGCTCCATTAGTCTTCCTTTCCACCGAACGACTTCAGGATGATCATCGGGCAATTCGTTTAAATATTGGATTGCTCCTAGCACATCTCCATTAAATAAAAAGTGCTTCACGTGTTGACTCAAAACATCAGCACCTCATCTTCCCCTTATGTATGTCTATTAGACGGAATAGCTAGTTTTATTGTTACATACATAGTCATTATTTGATAGAATAGTCCATCCATATAAAAAACAAAAATCACCATTTTCCAAGATAAAAGAAAATGGTGATTGATCGATATCATTTTCGGGGGATCCATACGTTATAATATGGGGCGATTGAATTTTAGTGCATGGCTTAAAAAAGAATTTTGTTCAATTAACTCATTAACGCTGTATACACTTGGACATCAAGCTCTTTTGCCTTTTTTGGATTGTACGTTTTTACATATTCAGGCTCTTTTGTAATTTTTGCTCCCCAAAACATACTTTCAAATACAGCTGAAACTTCTAATTC
Organism: Bacillus sp. JST-5; assembly: GCF_057747715.1. NCBI lineage: Bacteria > Bacillati > Bacillota > Bacilli > Caryophanales > Bacillaceae > Bacillus > Bacillus sp. JST-5. The sequence goes on from NZ_JBYLHW010000015.1 coordinate 24,774, forward strand.
AATTTTCGCTAGTTTAATTGCCACTCCGTCCATTTTTTCTTCTAAAATTTTTGCCATCCCATGAATGGAATAAACGGTTTCATTAGCAATAACGGTTAATACAACGTTCGGATTTGCTTCTATATTTTTATAAAGTCTTGATTGATTCGTGACTGAAAACCGAATATGTTTTTCATCGACAGCCTTCACCCATGAAATAGCTGTAACATTAGGAGTTTTCGTTTCCCATTCGATGGTAGTTAATAACACTAGTTTTTCACCTTCAAAAAATTCCACCAAATCGGGAGAGAGTTGTTTAGGTATCTCTTTTTGTGCCATCAACATTCCTCCTTATGAAGTCTTTGATTCTATTTGACGTTTCCCTAAATATGTTTCAGCAATTTTTTCATCATTCAATAAATCTTTTGCTGCTCCTTCCATCGCAATTTCTCCGCGATCTAATACACATGCACGGTCAGCGATTTGCAAAGCAGCTTTGACGTTTTGCTCGACTAAAATTATCGTTGTTCCAAACTCATCTCTCATATCTTTTAACAGATTCATAATATCTTTGACTACTAATGGTGCAAGACCTAATGACGGTTCATCCAACATCATGAGTTCTGGTTTGGCCATTAAGCCGCGTCCAATCGCAAGCATTTGTTGTTCACCGCCACTTAATAATCCACCAGGGCGATCTAACATCGTTTTCAACTTCGGAAAAAATGATAAAACATGTTCTAGATCATTATGAATGGATGCTTTATCTCGTTTATAACGATGATACGCTCCTAGCAATAAATTATCTTTAACGGATAAATCATCAAAAATTTGTCTTCGTTCCGGAACGAGGCTGATTCCTTGTTGCACTACTTTTTCTACCGGAAGACCGGAAATTTGCTTACCTTTATAAAAAATTGTTCCTTCTTTTGGTGCATAAACACCTGCAATCGTGCCTAATAATGTACTTTTTCCTGCTCCGTTTGAACCAACTATCGCAAAAATTTCACCTAGATTCAGCGAAAAACTTAATCCCTTTAATACATGTAAATACCCGTGATTCACATGGAGGTTTTTTACTTCTAACATTTACACAACCTCCTCTTCGCCAAGATAAGCAGCAATCACATCCGGATTTTTCGACACTTCCTCAGGTGTTCCTTCGGCAATTTTCTTACCATAATCTAAAACGACAATATGGTCCGCTAACGACATAACCGTTTCCATATCGTGTTCTACGAAAAGAAAAGTCATGCCATTTTCTCTCATATTTTTTAAAACTTGAACTAGTTTTCTTGATTCTTCTGGATTTAATCCAGCCATCGGTTCATCAAGCAAAATAATCGCCGGTTCTGATACAGCGGCACGAGCTATTTCTAACAGACGTTGATTTCCGTAAGGGAGTGTCGCAGCCATTTCAAAAGCTAAATGATCAATTCCAACTAAAGCTAAATGATGCATGGCTTTTTCAAACGTTAATTTTTCTTCTTTTAAAACGCTCGGTAACCGAAGACCTGCAGCTAATATACCGGATTTCAAACGATGGTGGAGGCCGGTCATTACATTCTCAATAACAGTCATGTTTCCAAATACTTGTAAGTTTTGAAACGTTCGAGTAATGCCTAGTTTGGCAATTTGATAAGGTTTTTTTCCTGTAATCGGTACATCTTTAAACATAACTGAACCGCTTGTAGCAGGTAGAACGCCGGTAATCATATTAAACAACGTCGTTTTCCCAGCACCGTTTGGCCCAATCACAGCGGTAATTTTCCCTTCTTCAATGGAAAAGGAAACGTCATCTACCGCTTTTACCCCGCCAAACGTTTTGGTTAGTTGTTGAATTTTTAAAATTTCACGGCTCATCCATTGTCACCCCCAATAGATGGAGAGTTGCCTTCTTGCACATCTACTGTCTTATTTTTTTCTTTTTTCAATTTTGATCCAATGTAAGAAAGTCCTTTACTTAATGGCTGTGCTAACCCATTTGGCATATAAATTAAAATAACAACTAATAAAATTCCAAAGAAGACTGTTTCAAATTCTCCACCTGCGTTTGGTAAAAACATCGGGACAAGATCTTTTAACCATTCGCTTAAATAGACATAAACGAAGGCGCCAATTAGTCCACCCCAAACGCTACTGACTCCACCGATGACAACCATGATGAGAAACATAATCGATTGCATCGCATCGAAAAGTTCAGGGTTAATAAATAACGAATAATGAGAATATAAACTACCCGCCACTGAAGCATAAACCGCACTTAGCATAAATGTTTGAAGTTTATAGTTTTGTATATTGACACCAATCGAATCGGAAGCAATTTCACTTCCATGAATCGATTGGAGAGCTCTTCCAATTCTTGATTGAATCACATTCCGTGCAAAAATGATTCCTACAATCACCAAAAACCATACGAGAAAGTAAAAATGTTGGGTTTGAAAGGTAAAACCGAATAGTTCAAACCGCGGAATACCAAAAAATCCGTTTAACCCGCCTGTAATACCTTTCCACTCTTTAAAAAACGTATAAACGATAATACCAAACCCTAAAGTTGCTAGCGCTAAATAATTTTCCTTTAGCTTAAACGTCGGAATTCCAATAATGACTGCGATGATGACGGAGATGAAGATCCCGACTAAAATTCCGATGATTGGAGACAGCCCCATTTTCACCGTCATATACGCCGATGCATAAGCTCCTATTCCATAAAAGGCTGCTTGCCCTAGTGAAATTTGCCCAGCATAGCCCATTAATAAATTTAATCCCGTACAAACAAGAGCGTAAATTCCAACAAGGATCAATGTACTTAACACATAATTATTCGAACTAAAAATAAACGGTAAAATAAAAATGATAACTGCTATGGAAAGGGGACCTAGTAAACTACGATTATATAAGTTTGCTAATCCTTCTTTTTTCATGTCACTCTCCCCCTATACTCGTTTGCCCGATGCTTTGGCAAAGATTCCATTTGGTGCAACAAATAAAACAATTAACAATAACGCAAAACTGATCGCATCTTTATAACCGGACGAAAAATATCCTTCGGTAAATGATTCTAAAATTCCGATAATAAACGCACCGACAACGGCCGCTGGTGCATTTGTTAAACCGCCAATCACAGCTGCGATAAAGGCTTTAATTCCTAGCATTAACCCCATGTTATACGACGCACCGGAAATTGGAGCGATAATAATTCCTGCTAATGCTCCGAGACCTGCACTGACAGCAATCGCTAAAAAAGACATTTTTAACGGATTAATTCCCATTAATCGAGCGGAAAAACGATTGACGACTATGGCTGTTAACGCTTTTCCAATATACGTTTTATTAAAGAAATATCCCATCGCTATAAGTGCTAATAACGAAATACCAATGGCCCATAAACTTTGCGGCTGCAAAGCAGCATTGATTATCCGAATTGGTTCATTCCCTGTAAACGGTTTTAACGTATGAGGTTGAGTTCCCCAAATAAAAATGGCGATACCACGAAAAGCAAACGAAACCCCGATGGTAATAATGATTAAAGTTGCCAGCGAAGAGTTTCTTGCCGGTCGGATCGCTAATCGTTCGAATCCCCCACCGATAATGACTACGATTAAAATGCTTAAGATGATCGCGATCATTAACGGTAAATTCATATTGACGAGAGAAATACATATTAATGCCCCTAACATGGCGAATTCCCCTTGGGCAAAATTCAAAATTCCCGTCACATTATAAATCGTGACAAACCCAACGGCGATTAACGCATAAATACTTCCAACCGTTAAGCCGGTAAATAACAATTGTAAAAATTGGGTGAGAAATTCTTCCACTCTGCGTCACCTTCTTCCTAGTTTATTTCTTTCACAGATTGGATGAAGGGCGGGAATTGAATATTCACCGCCCAACTATTTATGGTGAACCCCTTTTTTGACCGTTTTTTTTACTCCCCTAATGTCCATTTTCCATCTTTAATTTCAACCATCACTAAGCTATCTGCATCTAATCCGTTATGATTTTCTTTACTCATATTAAAGATTCCTGATATACCGACAAAATCTTTAATATTGTTTTCAATATAGTCACGAACTTTTTCTTTATCTGTACCTGCATTTTCTAGAGCTTCAAATAAAATTTGCACTGCATCCCAACAATGTCCGCCAAATGTACTTGCATCGTAAGAATATTTGCTCTCAAAATCTTTTTTGTATTGAACTAATGTTTCTTTTTGTGGATCAGAATCTGGAAGTTCATCAATGACAAGTAAACGTCCTGCAGGGAATAGTACCCCGTTTGCTGCATCCCCAGCTAGTTCGATAAATTCTGGTGACCCAATTCCATGGCTATTAATAATTGGAACATCGATCCCAATTTCACGAATGTTTTTCGTTACGATAGCTGATTCTTGTGTCGTTCCCCACACGATAATCGCTTGTGGATTAGCTTTTTGAACACGAGTTAACATCGCTTTCGCATCTGTTACTGTTGCCTCAAACTCTTCTTTTATGATCGCTTCTACCCCATAGTCGGATGCGTATGCTTCAAATTCTGCTAAACCGCTAGTTCCATATGGGTTTGCAACGTTTAACCATGCGACTTTTGTTAACCCATTTTCTTTTAAATACGATAAAACTTTAGGGATAACGACGTCGTCCCCTTGTGCAGTTTTGAATGTCCAATGTCTAGAAGATTTGTCATCTGGGAATACCACTTGCTTACTTGCTGCAAGTGATAAATATGGAATTTCAGCTTCTTCTATAATTGGAATCATTGCTAAGCTATTTCCACTAATGGTTCCTCCAACAATCGCCATTACTTTATCTTGTTCAATAAGCTTTCTTGTCGATAATAGCGCTTCATTTTGGTCAGATTTATCATCGTAGGCAATCAGTTCAATCTTTTTCCCGTCAATTCCTCCCTTTTCATTAATTTGTTCGACTAACATTTTGATCGTATCCATTTCAGGTTTCCCTAATGGAGCTGAACTCCCTGATGCTGAGAATATTCCTCCGATTTTAATAACATCGTCTCCATCTCCAGAAGTGGAATCACTAGAACAGGCTGCCAAACTAAACAAGAGAATGACTGAAAGCATTAATAACAAAAATTTTTTCATACATTTCCCCCTCCCTCCAACAGGAACATTTTTAATATTCTGAAAAATTTATGTTGAAAGAAAGCTGCTACATGGGAAAATCCTACATAGCAGCTAATCTAAGATGGATACGCTTACATTTGATTAAATAACAAAATCTGGCTTCTTTTTCGTTAATCGTGGAGGTTCTATTTTCACATATTCACCTGTTTCTATATCTAGTACAGGTGTCGCTTCGTTAAACCAGCTATCTGGTGCTGCGTGGCCCCAGAATGTTTGACGGCGTGGGTCATCGATATGCCATTTTACTGGTTTAAAATCTGGATCACTTGTTAAGTAATCACCGTTGTAAAGTTCAATTCTGTTTCCATCTGGATCTCTTAAATATAAGAAGAACGCATTAGAAAGTCCATGTCTACCAGGACCTCTTTCAATGGAATGAGCATACCCCATAGACGCTAATACGTCGCAAGCATGGATTAAGCTCATAGGATCGCTTAACCAAAATCCAATATGATGAAGTCTTGGGCCATCTCCATTCATAAACGCTTGGTCATGAACGTTTGGCTTTCGATGAAGCCATGCTGCCCAAATTTCTTCCTCATCAGTAGTTGTATATTCAGAGCAACGGAAATCAAGCTCGTTGATGTAAAAGTTATAAGCTTTCTCAACATCTGGCACTAAGCAATTGACATGGTCAATTCTTTGAATTCTTGCTCCTCGATATAAATCATAGCGTTGGAGTAATCGTTCCACCGTCTCCATTTCATGGAAAAATTCTAAAGGTACTCCGTTTGGATCTTGTACGCGCAGTGCTCTACCTAAAGCATATTGCGTGCCTTTTTCCAACCATTTTGTTTTAAACCCTTTTGCTTTGAAAAATTCATACAAAGAATCTAAATCAGATTCATTCATAACTTTATATCCTAAAGCATGTACTCCGGGTTTGTCACCTTTTTTTAGCACTAAGCTATGGTGAACATGTTCTTCCAACCCTCTTAAGTAAATATGGTTTTCATCATGAGCTGTTTCGATAAAACCTAATGCGTTTACGTAAAAATCACGAGCCTGATTAAAATCTGTTACATTCATGACCACTCGAGCGATACGGATAATATTAAAACTCATTGTAACCCTCCTGAATCCTCAATAATATTGAATTAATATTTCCATTATTCTAAAAATTTAATGGATGAAATGAGGGAATTTTCCTTTATACGTTTGCAAATTGGTCTTTAGCTGACGCTTTTAAACGTTTCAAGAAGTCAGCAACCATTTCTTTATATGGCTCTTTATTAAAGGTATCGTAATACACATTGGACATACGGACTGGATCACCAAAGAAATAATATTCATACAATGCTTGTCGTCCTCCAAAAGAACTTAAGCAAATGTCCCATGCCAAGCGGAACAATTGTGTCTTTTCGTAACCGTCAATATGTGCTCCTTGTGTATAACGATGAACAAGCGCTCCAATTTCTTCGTTATTGAAATCAGCTTGGGTTGGGAGTCCAATTAATCCTGAAGCACCTAGTATTCTCATAATCTCAACAATACGTTGATAAATTTTTGGATACCAGTTTCTAGCCGCATTTAACGGTGCAAAATCTGGTGTCATGTTTCCGTATTTATCAATGGATGCATTGTTCTCCGCACGATATAAATGAGAACGCATCGTTTCTAAAATAATCATAATTTCGGATGCTTTCTCTTTTACATGCATGAATTGTTCAATTCCGATAGCTTCCATCATGCTTAAAACGACACCTAGCGCAAATTCCGTTTTTACCGTATTTTTTGCGATAACTTGGTGAGACATATGTACGATGGCGTTCGTTTCTACATAAGTTCTATTACAAATTTCAGTGCTTCCAGCAACAAATACTCTATCCCATGGGACAAGGACGTTGTCAAAAATGACGATACAGTCTGGTTCTTCAAATTGCGATGTTAATGGGTGATCCCATTGATTTCTACCTTGGTAATACGCTTCTCTAGCTACAAATTTTAAACCTGGTGTATTGTTCGGAATCGCAAATGCCATCGCATATGGATCATCATTTGATGAAGCTTTATTTAGTGTAGATGGAAAAACAACGATTTCATCCGTAATTCCCCCGAGCGTTGCTAACAGGCGAGCACCGCTTATGACAATTCCATCTTTATTCTTTTCTACAATTCTAGCAGATACAAATGGATCTTTTTGTTCAGATTGAGCTTTTGAACGATTGACTTGCGGATGAATGAGTGTATGGGTTAATGTAACATCGTTTTCACGACAATATTCATAATATTTTCTTGCGTTTTCACCGAACATTGGATCTTGTTGAGCAAAAAATGATTCAGCGGTTCCAAACGCCATCACACTTGTATTTAAATAATCCGGAGTTCTCCCCATCATACCGCCAGTATATTTCGCCCATTCTTGGATCATTTCACGTCGGCGAACTAAATCTTCTTTTGTTTTAGGAGCAATAAAAGATAATCCTACTTTTCCGCCAGATGTCGGAGAAGTATATAGCATTTTATCTTCTTTTTCCCATTGAAGATCCATTAAGTTAGCCATTGTATGAACGATATTTTTAAAGACAGGATGGGTGGTAACATCTTCTACTTTTTCACCGTGAATATATACTTCGTTTTTAGCATTTTTTAAGCCTTCAACATATTGTTTACCGGTTCTTGCTGGCAATGTTCCTCACTCCTCAATTAAATTTTTTTCTAAAAAGGGAAAATAACTTTCCCTTTATCATCCTTTCATTTCAGCCACAACTGTTTTTGATTTTTTTCCGAATTGCGGAATGTGGTGATCTCCAATTGCAACATGAACGACTTTCATTTCTGTATAGAATTCGAATGCATAGTGGCCGCCTTCGCGTCCAATTCCGGAATATTTCGATCCGCCAAACGGAATTCGTAAATCACGTACGTTTTGTGAGTTCACCCACAACATCCCTGCTTCAACAGCTTGTGCGACACGATGACCGCGTTTAATGTCATTTGTCCAAACATATCCAGCTAATCCATATTTCACATCATTCGCGTATTCAATAACTTCTTCTTCTGTTTGGAAGGACATTACACACATAACTGGTCCGAAAATTTCTTCTTGAGCCACTCTCATTTTGTTATGCACATTGAGCAATAAAGTTGGTGCGACAAAATTTCCTTTCCTATATTCACTTGGAATATGGCCGCTAAAAATTTCAGCACCTTCTTCTTCAGCGATTTTTAAGTAATTTTTCACATTGTTATAATGTTCGCGTGAAATAAGCGGTCCAACTTCAGTATTTGGGTCTTGCGGATCTCCGACGATGATGTTTTGGACTCGTTCTTTCAGTCGTGCAACAAATTCGTCTTTTATCGATTCATGAACAAAAAGTCTAGAGTTTGCTGTACAACGTTCTCCATTGAAAGAGAAGATTCCCCATACACAAGCATCTAGCGCTCGTTCAAAATCAGCATCTTCAAAGACGATAATTGGAGATTTGCCTCCTAATTCCATAGAGAATCGTTTTAATGTATCAGCACCATTTTTCATAATTTCTGAACCCGTTTTTGTTTCACCTGTAAAGGAAATCAGTTGTACATCTTCATGTGCTACAAGGGATGCACCGGCTGTTTCTCCATACCCATGAACAACGTTAAACACCCCTTTTGGTAGCCCTGCTTCATGAACAATTTCCGCTAATTTATTGGCTGTTAGTGGAGACCATTCGGCAGGTTTTAATACAACCGTATTTCCTGTTGCTAAAGCTGGAGCAACTTTCCATGTTTCTAACATAAATGGTGCGTTCCAAGGCGTAATAAGCCCAGCAACTCCCACTGGTTTTTGAACAGTATAGTTCATGAATTCTCCGTCAACATGGTACACTTCTCCAACCATTCGGTTTTTCACCATTTCAGCATAAAACCGGAAGTTATCTGCCGCACGGGCAACCATTTTTTTCGTTTGAGAAATTGGTAACCCTGTATCATATGATTCTAGTTGTGCAATCTCAGGTAAATATTGATCGATTAAATCAGCGATTTTATACACATACTTAAGTCGCTCAGAAACTTTCATCGAACCCCATGGCCCATTTTTGAAAGCTTCTTTTGCAGCTTTTACCGCTAGTTCTATATCTTCTTTTCGCCCTTCACTAACAGTATTAATAACTTCATTCGTAAAAGGGTTAATATTTTCAAACACAGCCCCAGATTGAGCTTCAACAAATTCACCATTGATATAAAGTTTTACGTGATCATGCTTCATGTTTTTCGGCACCTCCAACGCTAACCGTTTCGGTACGACCATCTAAAACTTTATTTTCTAAAGCACCTAAATAGTCAATTTCTAATCTAACGACATCCCCCGGATACACATGGGAAATTCCTTTTGGCGTACCAGTCCAGATGACATCATTCGGTTCAAGAGTCATAAATGAGCTAATGAATTCAATCAGTTCAGGAATGGTGTAGATTAAATCTTTTGTATTGCCACGCTGTCTTAATTCTCCGTTTACATAAGTGCGTAGCTCTAGATTACTCACATCCGGAATATCTTCTTTATCAACGAAATATGGTCCCATTGGTCCAAACGTGTCATGACCTTTCGCACGAACCGGTGGACGGTAATAGTTGTTTACGAAATCCCGGACAGTAACGTCATTGGCAATTGTGTATCCGCTTACATAATCAAGCGCATCTTCTTTTTTAATGTTGCGTCCGTGTTTTCCAATTACAACAGCTAATTCGTTCTCATAATGCATGTATGTGGCACCGTTTGGATAGTAAATCGGCGCTTTATGTCCAATGATTGAAGAATTTGGTTTAATGAATAGCACCGGCTCTTTCGGTTTTTCTAAGCCTAATTCATCCGCGTGATCGGCGTAGTTTAAAGCGAGGCCAATCATTTTGTTAGGCTTAATCGGCGGCAACCATACTTCTATCTCATCAAGTTCATACACTTTTCCAGATGTTGCGACGATTTTATCCTCTTTTACAACTCCAGTTTGTTCTCTTCCTTCAACTATAAATCTCGCATGTTTCATTAGGCATGACTCCCTACGTTATTTGTTAAAATTCCCATGTTCTCTAAGACGGAACGGATTTCCTTTTGCAGCGATTCAGTTGGAAGATCCATTGGTAAACGTAATCTTGGATAGATTTTTCCCATCATTCCTAACGCTGCTTTTACTGGTGCTGGATTTGTATCGGCAAATAAAATATCGTTTAACGGCATTAATTCAAAATGTAAATCTTGGCAACGTTTAATGTCACCTGCAACCCATGCATCGTACAATTCGGCGACCTTTTTCGGTTCGACATTGGCGGTTGCACTAATAAATCCAGCTCCTCCGATGGCTAACATTGGATAGCAAAGGAGTTCGATTCCGGAATATAGCAAGAAATCTCTTCCGCAATGCAAAAGCACTCGATTCACGTGTTCAAAATCTTTATTCGATTCTTTAGCACCGATAATATTCGGACAATCTTCTACTAATCGAGCTAATGTTTTTACTTCCATGTTAATGGCTGTTCTTCCAGGGATGTTGTAAACAATGATAGGTATGTCAACGGCATCTGCAATAGTTTTAAAATGTTTGTAGAGGGCATGTTGTGAAGGCTTGTTGTAATACGGGACAATGACCATAGCTGCATCTGCCCCAAGTTCTTGAGCTTTTTTCGTGAGGTATAGTGCTTCGTTGTGGTTCGTTGATCCAGTTCCAGGGATAAATGGAACTCGTTTGTTGACGGTTTGTGCTGCTAGTTCCATCACTCTTACTCGTTCTTCTAAGGTTAGTGAACTCGGTTCCCCAGAAGTTCCTGTACAAGAAATTCCGTGAGTTCCGCTTTCAATTTGCCAATTAATGAGAGCAACAAACGTTTTTTCGTCAATTTGATCGTTCTCATCAAAAGGTGTGATGACTGGTGCGATTGAGCCTCTCAGTCGTTCTTTCGCTTCAGCATATTTATTCATGTATTTCAACCTCCATCATCTCTTTTGAGTTTATCTAATAGATTGATAGAAATAACTGTGAAAGTTCCCTCCTTTCATATGAAGTTGATACTACATAAATTTTTCTTTTTCAGCGAGCTGCTTTCGTCTTAAGAAAGCATTAACAGTATTTAATTTGTGATTTCGGACAAACTGCTCAATTTCTTCTTGAGGCCGTTTCTCCTTTAATATGCGGATGATTTCTTCATGCTCTTCGATTGATTCTTTTGCACGTACAGTAAAAAAGGCAGAACCCGCTCGGCGAATCAGGTCTAGTCGATTCCATGTTGCTTTAATGTTCTCTACTAAATATTGGTTGTCACAATACTCATACGTTAAAGAATGGAACGCTCGGTTAAGCTCGCCAAATTTTACGAAATCTAGTTCTTCAATCGCTTCTTTCATTTTATCGTTGAAATTCTTCAATTCTATTAATCGATCATCTGGGAAATGCTTCGAGCTAAGGGCTGTCGCATAACCTTCGATGACCGCCAGAAAAGAAAGCGTTTCCAAATATTCGTTTTCATTTGGCGGCGTAACAACGGCTCCACTATAAGGTTTGTATTGAATGAGTCCATCCGATTCTAATTGACGAATGGCTTCTCTAACAGGTATCGCACTTGTTTGGATTTCTTTCGCGATTTGATCAATCACTAGACGAAACCCCGGACCGTACGTACCATCTAGAATCCTTGAGCGAAGAAGTTTATACGCATATTGTTGTTTGCTTTGAGCTGGATCTCTTTTCATATTTATATGATATATAAAATCATATATGATTTCAATATTATTTTTATAAAATTTAGAAAATAAAGATGTATACGAATGTTCTTATAAATGTGAAGATGGTTTGATTTTATTGAGATGAAGCATTAGTAAAATGTCTTTGCATGAGCTTTTTTCAAATTTTTGTTCGATCCGATGGGATTGGTAGTAACCATTCCCACCTTTTTTCCGTACCTTTGTTTAAGTTGCAAGTATATTAATTGGGTTGCAAATAATGTTTTTGCATCTACAAGTTTATCTTAGAAAGTTACAAATAAATTTTTGTAAGTTGCAAGTTGCAGTTCCATCAACTGTTACAAGTTGCAAGTACGTCTTCAAAAGTTGCAAGCAATTTTTCCAAAGTAACTAATATCACTTTGAAAGTTGCAAATATCATTTCTATCAGAAAGGATTCGCACTTACCAGCCTTCATATTTTCCTTAAAACGTACAAGTTGCAAGTATATGAATCGAGTTGCAAATAATTTTTCGCACTTACAAGATTTTCTTCGATAGTTACAAATATTTCTTTGTAAGTTACTAATTGCATTACCGTCAGATAATGAAATTTGCAAATAAAATTTATTCGTCTGTAAATTCCTATTCGAAGCTTGCAAGTATCTTGATAATTAAATGAGATTAGCTTCTAAAACCCCATCATTTTTTCGTTCCTAGTTCAAGTTGCAAATATATCGATCAACTTGCAAATTTTTTTTGCACAAAAAAATACTAGATTTACCGTTAACCGATAAATCTAGTATTCTTCTTTCAACTAAAATTGTCCACCTACTGGAGGGAAACTAATATAATTCCTTGGATTGACTCCGCCATGATAACTCCATCCACCTGGATGAATTTCAAAGTGAAGATGCGGTCCAGTTGAATCTCCCGTATTTCCAAGCGTACCGATTTGTTGACCTTGTTTTACGACTTGTCCGCTACTTACTTGGACACTATTTAAATGAGCATATACAGTTGTAAATGAAGATCCATTTACATTGTGATGATAGATGTAAATGTGATTTCCGTATCTACCGCCACAAGCTTTATTCCCGACGACACATCCCGTTTGTACTTGAATAACGACTCCGTCCGCAGCAGCGTACACTGGTGATCCAACAGGATATCCGATGTCAATTCCATAATGAGTTGTTCCCCATCTTGATCCGTAATCGGATGTTACAATACCATGTTGCATTGGGCGGATAAATCCACCATTAGGATTTGGAGCTAAACTTCCTCCACCGTTTCCGTTATTTCCACCATTTTGTTTCTGTTTTTCTAATTCAGCTAAACGTTGTTTTTCTAATTCGATTGCTTTTTGAATGGCTGCTTCTTGCGCTTTTAGTAATTTCTGCTGTTCAGCTAAACTCATGACATGTTCATGCGCATGTTGTTCTTTTTCCACTAATTCGTCCACAAGCGATTTTTGCTTAGCTTTTTGGTTTTCCATTTCTTTCTTAGCTGACTCTAATTGTTTCTTTGATTCTTCTAATATTGCAACCTTTTTTTCTACTTCTTTTTTATTATTTTCTAGTTTTTCCTGATCAGCTAAATGCTCGTTGATAATTTCTTTGTCAGCTTCCAATATTTTTGTCAGTGTGTTAAAACGATCAATGAAATCACTAAAACTTGATGAACCTAATAATACATCTAAATAGCTAATATTACCGCCAGTTTCTTGCATGGTACGAGCGCGATCTTTAAGAATTTCATTTCGTTTCTCAATGCGCTCTTCCAATTCTTTAATTTCTTCTTTTAATTTTTCAATTTGTGCCTTAGTGTTTTGAATTTCTTTGTTTTTTTCCTCAATTTCCTGATTTGTCTTTTCAATATTTCTTTCAATTTGCTGAATTTCAGCGATTAATCTTTCTTGTTCGTTCTTGATTGCTTTTAATTCATTTTGAGCTTCATTTAATTCTGACTGCACACCTTTTTTCTCATTTTCTACGGATTTTTTCTTCTGCTCTAATTCTTGTATTTTTGATGCTTCAGCAATTGGTCCTGTAAGAAGCGTTCCAATTGACAAAATGAAAATGGAAAAAAGCATCAACCATTTACTTTTCACTCTCTTTTACCCTCCCGACTATGTATCGTAGGTAGTGTGAGGAATCATTTCCCCACACAAAAAACAAAATTTATCTATGCTTTTAAGAATTTACGTACACTCATTACACTGCCCCATACACCTATTAACGCTCCCATGAGTAATAACACCGCAGCGATTTGATAGGCGAATGGATCAAAACTTAATATTTGAATAAAATGGTTTGATAACTTCGCAGTCAAATAATCATGAGCATATTTGTAAAGTGACACAACTACGGTAATAGGAATGATAGAGCCTAAAACACCTAACCATAAACCTTCTAAGAAAAATGGCCAGCGAATAAATCCGTTAGTGGCTCCAACCAATCTCATAATCTCAATTTCTCTTTTTCTTGCAATAATTGTAATTTTAATCGTATTAGAAATGAGGAAAATTGCCGTAAATAGTAGACCAACAATTAATACGGCTCCTACGTTTCGACTAATTTCTAAAAATCGGAACAATTTTTCTACATTGGCTTGTCCGTAATTAACTTTTGAAGCATGTTTCAGCTTTTCAATTTGCTTAGCAATTTTACCTGTATCATGTGGATTTTTTGCTTTCACGACGAATACGTCATTGAGAGGGTTATCTTGTTCAAAAAGACGAAACACTTCTCCCTCTTTTCCTAAACTTTTAATCATATTTTCAAGTTCTTCTTCTTTTGAAGAATACGTGATACTATCAACACCTGGAATGGCTTCAATTTGTTTTTTTAATTCATTTTGTTCATCATCTGTTGCCACAAGGTCAATATGAACACGAATGATGACATCTTCCTCAATGGATGTCGCCACTTTATTTAAATTCATCATAATGACGAAAAAGACACCGACTAATAAAAGCGTAACGGTGACAGCACTGACAGATGCAAAAGTCATCCATCCATTTCGCACGATATTTTTTAAACTTTCTTTTGTATGGCGGCCAATTGTTCTAATTTTCATATCCGTATTCACCTCGTTGCTCGTCACGTACAATTAAGCCACCTTCAATAGCGATGACACGATGTTTTAATGTATTAACAATTTCTTTATTATGGGTTGCCATAACAACTGTCGTTCCACGAGCATTAATTTCTTCAAACAATTTCATAATTTCCCATGATGTATCTGGATCTAAGTTTCCTGTAGGCTCGTCGGCGATCACCACTCTTGGTGAATTGACAATGGCTCTTGCAATGGAAACACGTTGCTGTTCCCCGCCGGATAATTCTGTCGGCAACATTCTAGCTTTATGTTTGAGATTTACTAAGTCTAAAACTTCCATAACTCTTCTTTTTATATTTTTCGGGGACTCTTCTATTACTTCTAAAGCAAATGCTACATTTTCGTAGACTGTAAGACGCGGCAATAATTTAAAATCTTGGAACACAACTCCGATATTTCTACGAAAAAGAGGAACTTTACTATTTTTTAATTTTGCGATGTTTAGTCCGTTAACTAAAATCGTCCCTTTCGTTGGTTTTTCTTCACGGTACATCATTTTAATAAATGTAGACTTCCCCGCTCCACTAGGACCAACGACATAGACAAACTCCCCTTGATCAATATGAACGTCTATCCCGTTTGCCGCTACAATTCCGTTTGGATATTTTTTATAAACATTTTGCATAACAATCATTTTTTATCACCTTATCTATGAGTCTATTTTTCAAGCTGTATTATGCGGGTGATTTACATTTATTCGACAAAGGCACCAAATCTTTACAAGATTCTTCATCTCTCGCATAAAATAATTATAACATCATATTTTTGAACGTTAAGGTCTAAAAATATTACATTTTTATTTCAAACTTACGAATACTGACATATTTCAACTAAATGGTAAAATTTCCAAAAGAATATGTCGAAATTTTTCGTTTTTTATTATATAACATCGATAGGTAAATAGAAATGGGTATTTATGGGGATTTCTGATATAGAATAGGTGAAAAAAGTCTAGTTTTCAAAACTTGCTCAACTCATTCAATAAAAAAACACGCTTCCAAATCGAAGCGCGTTGGACTAAACTTATTATTTTTTATTGGCTAACCATTCAGCTACACTTGATGCATCTTCACCTTTTAATAATCCTTTTGGCATTTGCCCTTGTCCTTCAAGGATGATTTTCTCAATGTCTTCTTTTGATAGCTTAGATCCAATGTGAGCTAATTCTGGTCCAAAGGCACCTTCTAAATTTTTTCCATGGCAGTTCATACATTTTTGATTGTATAATTGCTCTGGTCCAGAACTCGCTGTATCTGTTGCGTTATCTTCATCTCCACCACCACAAGCAGCGAGAACTAAAGAAAAGGAAGTAATTAATAAAACAGATAACAGTTTTTTCACGTTTTTTCCTCCTAATCAACCGTAATTATTTCTACCATAATTATACTTTACCTATGCTTTTTTGAAACCCTCGCCAAGGACCTCTGAAGCCTCTGTAACCACGACAAATGCAGATGTATCAATGCTTTTCACCAGTTGTTTCAATTTTGTGAATTCTGTTTGATCGATAACGACCATTAAAATATTTCGTTCGTGGTCGGTATATCCACCATATGCTATTAGTTTTGTAACACCTCGGTCAATTTTATTCAAAATAGCTTCTCTTACTGAATCTTCTTTGTTGGTAATGATCATAACCATTTTTGAACGGCTAATTCCAATTTGCACAAGATCAATCGTTTTACTTGTTACAAAAAGGCTGATTAGTGCGTATAATCCTTTTTCAATGTTAAACACTGCGGCAGCTGAAAGAACGATTAATCCGTCTATGATGGCAACGGTGGTGCCTAAAGATAAACCAGTAAATTTTGTAACGATTTGTGCAGCTAAGTCAGTCCCACCTGTTGAGCCTTTCCCGCGAAAGACAATTCCTAGACCAAGACCAATGCCAATTCCACCGAAGAGTGCTCCTAGTAGCGGATTTAATGTCCACGGTTCCCAATCTTTAGTTAAAAAAACAACGAACGGAAGAAATAATGTTCCGATTAATGTTTTTAGTCCAAATTGATAACCTAAAAATATAAGACCTGCAATAAAGAGCGGAATATTTAAAGACCATTGAACAAACGCCGGCTCCCAATTAAATACACCTTTTAAAATGGTACTAATTCCACTTACTCCACCAGATGCAATTTCATTTGGTAAAAGGAAAACGTTGAATGCGATAGCTATAACGCTTGCTCCAACTAATATATGGGCATACTCTACTAGTTTTTTGATGAAAATGTGATCTTGAATTTTCTCCATGACGCCTCTACTCCTTCTGTCTTCTTAGTATGTAATGGCCGTCGTTCGTTTACTCATAATAATGAAACCTATGAGAGTATAGCACCACTCTTTTCTTCTGTAAATAACAATGAATTAATGTGTTAAAGCGATGAAAACTTGCAAGAACAAAAGCATTGATGAGCGCTGAATGACAGACGAAAGGTGAATGATTTTATTAATCAGACGGAAATCATTTATGAATGTTATTTTCGAGTATCAGCATTCTAACTATCGATTAGCAAATAAAGCAGGGATTAGTTGCGAATTTTTCGACCATAAACTTACAAATAAATGAAACAAGGGGCAAATATTTTGAACAGTTGATATATTTCCGCGAACCAACTACTTACAAATAAACAAATTCTAGTGCAAATTTTTCGTTCACTCGGCTAAGCCATTCACTCGTGATCCATAGACTTACAAGTAAATGAAAAAGAGTTGCAAGATTTTTTGTCAACTTGCAAATTCATGTTTAAGAGTTACAAATATTTTGTTAATAGTTACAAGTTTTGTTCTTCCACTTGCAAATACGATTCATTGTAGTTGCAAATAATTTTTTCAAAGTTACAAATACACTTCATAAACTTGCAAAATCAAAGATCAAACTTGCAAATATTCATCCAAGCGATAAGAGATGACCTCAGCCTATCCTTCCTTTTTTAGAAAAAATGATCCTTGAACGATCCAGTTGCAAATATATCAATATGAGTTGCAAGTTTTTTCGAACACTGGGTTAACAAATTCAACTTCGAACGAACAACTTGCAAATAAATCATGCTAGAAGCAAGAGTTATTAATCACTTTTTAAACCAACCCCACACGCGAAACATCAACTCGCAAATAAAATTTTCCAAGTTGCAAGATTTTTTGGCTCTCTGTCAATTGTGGTGGTGTAAATATTTCCAATACTCTCCCTTTGGAAGGAATGTAGGTTAACCTACATTCC
>NZ_JBYLHW010000150.1:0-1390 GCF_057747715.1 Bacillus sp. JST-5
CGGATTGACCCCCTAAATTTGGACACATCCTATCTTATTTTAGGTTATTCTCAAAATTTCTCGTTTTTTCTTGGCAAGAAGACAAAATCCTCTTGCCTTATACGCGAACTTCTTTGATGATTAACGATTCCGTTTGCGCTTTTTTGTAAAATTCATGCGGTGGAAGATCGAGAATACTCGAATGAATCCTTCGCTCCATCACGGCTTGATAAGCTTCTTCATAGCTGTCAAACGACATTCTTCCTAGACATTCCTCCTCCAGTAAACGATGAAACGCTTCAATATGTGCATTCATATTCGGCGTCCGTGGTGGAATCCGTTCATGTTCGATTCCAAATCGCTCACAGGCAGCTTCAAAGGTATGAGAAATAAATTGCGGGCCGTTGTCTGTCCGAATCACAGGTTTATTTGCCTGTTCAAATTGCTGACGCTTGAATAACGCTCTTTGAAGCGTCTTTACGGCATCGCTTCCTGAACAACTCAACCCAATATGGTAATCAATTACCGAACGGTCATACACATCGATGAGCGACAAAACAAAGAAAAAGCGTTCTTCTCCTTCGATATATCCGTATTTCACGTCCATTTCCCATAACTGATTCGAGCCTGTAATAATGCGATTTCGAGCGAGTTTCTTCGGATATTGAATCCGTTTCTCTCGCTGCGGACGTAGTAAGTCCATCGCTTTACACCATCGATATACTTTTTTCTTACTGATCACAAGCTGATGGTCTCTTCTTAACTGAATGGTCAGCTTGCGATATCCGTAGGCAAATCCTCCTCCCATCACAAGCTCAGAGAGCCATTCTTGGATTTGTTCGTCTGACACTTTTTCGCCAGTTGCCGTTAGAGAGTAGCCGGGTGTTGGACGTCCCCCACCTACTGTTTTCTTCTCAACTTTTCCGTTCTGCTGATAATAGTAGGTTGAGCGATTGATTTCTAGAATCTCCAATACTTTTGTAATCGGATATCCTTTCTTGATCCACTGCTCGGCTACTTCCAATTTTTCAGTAAGTGAGGGTTCTTCTTTTTTATCAAATCACGCAAAATCGCGATTTCTAAATCTTTTTCCCCTAATAGCTTCTTGAGCTGCTCGTTTTCTTCCTCCAGCCGTTTGATTTCAGCTGAAGAGGGAGAGGAAACCATTTCTTGTCCTAGTTTTCCTTCTTCATATGCCTTCACCCATCTTTGCACAAGATTCGGGCTAAGCTCGTATCTTCTAGCTACCAATGCTTTATTTCCAACTTCTAATGCTTCTTTCACCACTTGTAGCTTAAATTCCTTCGAATGTTTTCTTCGTTTCATGTACATCAAAAGCCCCCTTCATTTGGTCACTTCGATTATAAAAAACACCTTATCGAGTGTCCAAATTCATTAGGGGGCTAATGAG
>NZ_JBYLHW010000151.1:0-1389 GCF_057747715.1 Bacillus sp. JST-5
TCAACATGAGTCGGAGGGGAATCAATTATGACTAAGAGAAAAAGAAGAACATTTACTAAAGAATTTAAAGAACAAATTGTTGGGCTTCACGCATCCGGAAAGCCCAGAAGTGAAATTATCAAAGAATACGAGCTGACGCCATCTGCCTTTGATAAATGGGTTCGCCAACACAAAATTTCTGGATCATTTGAAGAAAAGGACAATCGAACACCTGAACAAGAAGAGTTAATTAAGCTTCGGAAAGAAAATAAAAGACTTGCAATGGAAAATGATATTTTAAAGCAAGCCGCGCTGATAATGTCTTGATGCGTAGATGTGATTCGAAATAACGCTCACAAATACTCGGTATCAGCAATGTGTGACGTCCTACAAATACCAAGAAGTACGTATTATTATGAAGCAAAGGAACGTGATAACCAGGAAGAGGAACTAACAAAATTAATCGTTGAAATCTTCAAAAATAGCCGCAGTATCTATGGACAAAGAAAAATTAAGGTGGAACTCCAAAAGCTTGGGTGGCAAGTATCACGCCGTAGAATTGGCCGGATTATGAAAGAACAAGGGCTTGTTTCTAAATATACAGTGGCTCAATTTAAACCGACAAAAACAACTTGTAACGAATCGGAGGTTGGTAATGTATTAAATCGGGAGTTTGATCAAGATCAAGAATTAAAGGTTGTTGTCAGTGATTTAACCTACGTTCGTGTTGATCAAAAATGGCATTACATTTGTATTTTAGTAGATTTATATAATCGTGAAATTATCGGCTACAGTGCTGGACCCAATAAAACTGCAGCTTTAGTTCAGCGCGCCTTTGCATCGGTTCCATACAATCTAAATCAGCTTGAATTATTTCATACCGACAGAGGAAGTGAATTTAAAAATCAGCTTATCGACGACGCGCTCGAAGCATTTGGCATTAAGAGATCCTTGAGTGAAAAAGGAACCCCTTATGACAATGCCGTTGCTGAAGCAATGTTTAAAACCATTAAAACAGAATTCGTTAACGGTGCCGTTTTCCCTTGCCAAGAAGCACTTGATCTTGCACTTTTTGATTACGTAAATTGGTTTAATAATATTCGAATACACGGTTCATTAAACTATCGCACACCCGCCGAATTTAAACGCGAGCAAAAGGCTAAAATAGGCTTAATTTAGAGGTTTTTATTAACCTGCATGTATTGTGAGGTTCTTGGTTTTTAGAACGTCACAATACATGCAGGGCAGCAAGCGAAGCGCGGTAGCTAAAAGAAGTACGGATAGAATGATAGAAATAAAGAATCAGGTGCACAAGAAAATTTATGTGTATGGAAATAAATGTTTTATATAAAACTCCTTGAATCAATTACTTTCCTTAAAAAATATGTACAGTTTTGTGTTGACATTCCA
>NZ_JBYLHW010000152.1:0-1387 GCF_057747715.1 Bacillus sp. JST-5
TGGATCTACGTCAAGTTTTTGGACACAAAAAGATTAAGTTTTTTTGCACAACAACCATTCATGGATTGTTCCACGTCCCAAGTAGATTGTCAAAGTGAAAAGAGCCTTTGACAATCTACTTGGGACGTGGAGAAATAAACCCATGGCTGTTGTGCCAAAAAATGTGAAGGGGGATATATTCTGTACCCCATGTTTTACGCTGCTATTCGGCACATTTTTTCGTATTCATCCGGTGTCAAATAACCAATGCTTCCATGAATTCGTTTGCGATTATACCAACCTTCGATGAATTGAAATAACGCAATTCTCGCTGTCTCAAAGCTTTCGTATTTGGTTAGATACACTTCTTCTTTTTTCAATATGGCATGAAAAGATTCAATACAAGCGTTATCATATGGACATCCTTTTCGACTAAATGACGGAACCATTTCATGTTTTTTTAGTAGTTTTTGAAAGGTTTCACTTGTATATTGTGTTCCTAAATCTGTATGCACGATAAGACCAGGATCGGGCTTTTGATCTTGAATCGCATTCTGAAGTGCTTCCAGCACAATTTCTGTTGTCATGATACGAGAGAATTTATATCCGACCACTTTTTTTGTATGTAAATCAAGAACGGACGCTAGATAACACCAACCATCACGAAGCGTATGGACATATGTAATATCAGCTACCCATTTTTCGTTGATTGTTGTTGTAGTGAAATCTTGATTTAATACATTTTCTCGTTCTTCTACGGGTTTTTGTGTTGGTGTTGGGCGGAATTTTTTTACAATACATGATTGGATGCCTGCTTGTTTCATCAAACGTTGAACTCGATTGATACTGCCTGTATAGCCTTCTTTTTTAAGTATTTCAAAGATTTTAGGGGCCCCATAACGACCCTTACTTTCTTTATGGATTGCTCGAATTCGTTCAAGCAGTTGTTCGTTGGCGACATGATAGCTATTCGGCTTCTTGTGAAACGATTGATAATACGTACTTTTAGGCATCTTTAAAACACGACACATCATTTGGATTGGATGATGTTCGCTTTCTTTTGTAATCAAGTCAATCAGTTCTTGCTCATCTATTTTCTCGCGAATATGGTCATAGCCTTTTTTAAGATTTCGATCTCCTGTTTTAATCGAAGATTTTCCTTTTGAATGGCTTCTATATCAGCCAAAGTTAATTCCTGTTCACATTCAATTGGAGAGAGTTGCTTAATCCATTTATAAATCGTTACTTCTGAAACACCATATTCGCTAGAGAGTTGACTGACTGGAGTGCCTGAGCGATAAAGCTCAACTACTGTTTGTTTAAATTCTTGATTATACCGCTTTTGACTCATGATTCGGACACAACCTTTCGTTAGTTTAATATTAATGACTTAACCAAGTTGTGTCCA
>NZ_JBYLHW010000153.1:0-1383 GCF_057747715.1 Bacillus sp. JST-5
GGCTCTATAATAAATGTTGGGGTTTTCATACAATTTTGGTCAAAAAAAAGACACGCAACCCCGTCATTCTTTTATACTTGAATTGTCCAGAAACAAGCAAAAAGAATGGAGTTGCGTGTACTATGAATTCTACCATGAATATCCCAGAATTAAAAGGCTGTCAGGTGATAAAAATGGAGGAGCGTAAAGGTGAAATCTTCCTCTATGTGGAAATGGAGCGAAAGCCTCACCCTTGTCCTGACTGTGGTCAACTCACCAACAAAGTTCATGATTATCGATGGCAAAAAGTTCAACATTTAAAATGGTTTGAACGGATGACGTATATTTGGTATAAACGTCGTCGATATGCCTGTGCTTGCGGAAAACGCTTTTCCGGAAAGAATACGTTTGTCAAACGATATCAACGAACATCGATTGAATGGAATCAGGCCGTGTCCGTATGCGCTATTAAGGGAAAGACATTTAAGGAAGTAGGGGATGTTTACGGAACCTCATCCACGACCATTATGAGGCGATTTGATCAAATCGCTCAAACGGAAGTCAAGCAAGTAGAGTCACTACCCCGAGTGATTGCGATTGATGAATATAAAGGAGATACAAGAGAAGGAAAGTATCAACTCATCATCGCCGATGGGATCACTAAGCAACCCCTAGACATCCTACCGAACCGAAATAAAAAGACGATAAAAGACTACCTTCAAAGGTATGGTCACCACGTTCAAGTGGTGATTATGGATATGAGTCCTTCTTTTAAGGCAGCCGTTCGTTCGGCCCTAGGGAACCCAGTGATTGTGGCGGATCGTTTTCATTTTTGTCGTTATATTTATTGGGGGATTGATCGAGTTCGCAGGCGTATTCAGCAGCAGTTTCACGACTATGACCGTAAAAAGTGCAAAAGAAAAAGGTACATTTTTTATAAACCTCAAAACACTTTAACTGAAGACGAACAGTGGCATTTAGAACGCTATTTGAATATGTCGGAAGAGCTAAAAAAAGCCTATGAACTAAAAGAACGTTATCAAGTATGGTTTAACCGAGCGAAAGAAATCGGTCAAGAAAAGATTAAAGAGGTAAAAAAAGAGCTGGAAGCATTTTATCAAGTAGTAGAGGCATCAGGAATTCCAGAGATGAAACAAGCGATAGAAACGTTTCGAAATTGGCAAGTAGAAATCCTGAATAGCTTTGTGTATGGTCATTCCAATGGCTTTTTGGAAGGAATTAATAATACCACAAAAGTCATCAAGCGAAACGGCTATGGATATAAAAACTTCAAGAGATTTCGAGCAAGAATCTTATTGAGACATCAGTATAAAGGAATGGGTCTACATATAGGATAGGGGTGGCCTGATTTCTTTACCACCCCAACATTTGACGGAGAACCAA
>NZ_JBYLHW010000154.1:0-1372 GCF_057747715.1 Bacillus sp. JST-5
TGGAGGATTAGCTCAGCTGGGAGAGCACTTGCCTTACAAGCAAGGGGTCGGCGGTTCGATCCCGTCATCCTCCACCACATTTGAGAATAATTGTTGTTCTCCATATAACTGGAGGGGTAGCGAAGTGGCTAAACGCGGCGGACTGTAAATCCGCTCCCTCAGGGTTCGGCGGTTCGAATCCGTCCCCCTCCACCATTGATGATTATTGGGCTATAGCCAAGCGGTAAGGCAACGGACTTTGACTCCGTCATGCGTTGGTTCGAATCCAGCTAGCCCAGCCAAGAGCCATTAGCTCAGTCGGTAGAGCATCTGACTTTTAATCAGAGGGTCGGAGGTTCGAGTCCTCCATGGCTCATTAATAAAATGCTACGCATTAGAGACCTCAGTTCATTAAATCATGAACTGAGGTCTCTTTTTCATTTTATGATGTAGATTAAGGAAAAAATTAGTTATTGAGATTTTGAAACCAAAAAATCTTGCAACTCGATTGATTTTTTTGCAAGTTGGACGGTCAAGAGTGTAATTGTTTACCGGAGTATCGTAATATCTTGCAACTCATAATGATATATTTGCAACTTGATCTTTCGAGATTTATTTTTATCAATAAAGAATGGATTGGCTATTGCCAATCCTTACCGATTGTTTTTATATTTGCAACTCTGATGAATGAATTTGTAAGTTCGTGAAGTGTATTTGTAACTTTTGAATTATTATTTGCAACTAGAAAGAATCGTATTTGCAAGTGAAGAGAAGATATTTGTAACTGTGAACAAAAAATTTGTAACTCCAGAGGATGAACTTGCAACTCGACGAAAAATCTTGCAACTTGAATTCGTTATTTTGCAAGTCGGTCGATATAGAATGAATTTGTAATTAAAGAAGCAAAAAAATTTTCCAACATGTATTGATTTATTTACAAGATAAATATTCTATAGTGAATTTCCAACCAATTATTTCCACTTATATTGATTTATTTGTAAGTCTATTATTCTAGGTCAATTTATCTTCTAAAAGGATAGGATTGGCTAGTGCCAATCCTGTCTGATTTAGTGCATAGCTGCAAACATCGAAAAGAAATTTCTAACTTTTGTAGGTGTATTAACAACTAGTCAACATTTAAATTTTTTAAACAAAATTGATACCCCCGAACATTTTCGCAATAGTCTTCATTATTGTATAAATGGCTCAAATAATTAAATATTGCGTAAGACCATATGCATATATATGTAGAATCATGTCCAGTTGATACATTCGTATGTAAGCGGATACAATAGATTGTAGTTTAAAAGGATTTTGGTAATGTAAAAAGTTCTATGAAACAACAAAAAAATAAAATTTTAAACTTTAGATAGGCAAAAAACGACCGCCATCG
>NZ_JBYLHW010000155.1:0-1342 GCF_057747715.1 Bacillus sp. JST-5
TAATGGGGTTCCATACTTGTAGAATTCTATTATCCATGTGAACACGCTCCTTTAAATCTAATGTTTTGTGTAACAATAATTGTTCTTAATCATATCTAATCTTATCTTTGTATTTTGTATTTTCAAGATGTGGATGGGATAATGTCCATTTTTTCTCGGAAGTACTTCTATAAAGGATAGTTCTAGTTTTTGTTATTGGGTCTTGTTTTATATAGGTACTTTCGTCTATATAGTAGTTTCCGGGCATCTTGTCAAAATGTGCCTTTGCCAGAGAGAATCCACCACCCCGGGTATTGTCATAAAGATAATCACCAGATTTAGTCCTTTCTGGACGTTTTATAGCTTGTGCCCTTATTTCACTCCAAATTTGACTTCCAGAACATTGAATTGATATACCATCAGTAGGGATTAACTCTGATTCTGACATTAGTTCAATACTTCTAATTCCACAATGAGCTGGACTAGCTTCTGCAACTTTTAGATTAATAAATAGACCAGAGAAAATTATAGTTACAATAGCCACCAAATATTTAAAAAAAAACAAAAGCCTTTCTCATTATCCAATCTCCCCTTTGAAATTAATTAAATACCAAATGGATCCATGTCGATTTCTTGGACACAAAAAAGTTAAGTCTCTTTTTGAACGGTATCCATTCATGGAGCGTCCTGTATTCAGCGAATCCAGCCAAGAGAGAACCCACTCTTTACAGCTTTCGCTGAATATTTCTGGCTATAAATCACTACACATTATTACAACAGGTAAATTTTCCCCATATTCAGTTAAGATTCTTTTTATACCCATTTGATAAAATGGTTGTATTTCTATCTTTGATAATATCCTTTCCCATTTGTATAACATTCCTCTTCTGGTGGTTTCCCTCCAAGGAGATCCCCATAAAACGTATCTAATTCCATTTAGGTTAAGGCTTTGAGTTAAAATATTTCTAGCAAACGATTGAGCATAACTTGATTTGGGATTTGTTCTTACGTCTATGAGGTATTTAATTTTATATTTTATTAAAAGATTGGTAAAATGGTTGATATTTCCATTCTCATAACCAATATTATAAAAGGTTCTTATGCATTAATCAACACTATCTTTTTAATTTTATTTCCCAATTAATCTAATTATAACACTTCAGTTACTTTTGGACTACAATCTACAGATTACATTATTTACAGATAAATTACTTATATATAAGTTGTAAAGTAATTTATCTATTATATTATTTTATTCTTGCGTAAGTCAAATTATAACACTTCAGTGATTGAGTCAAGTATTTGTGGGCAGTTTTTTTCTCCCTAACAATGAAAGCGGATTCACTATTTTAGGGTACTCTCT
>NZ_JBYLHW010000156.1:0-1293 GCF_057747715.1 Bacillus sp. JST-5
TGGTATTATCCCCTACAGGTAGACAGTAAAAAAAGAGGACATTTGATATGATGTTCTTAGGAGTCTACTTGGGAGGGGATTTTTTATGGCTAAAAAAGGACAAACCTTTAACTCATATTCAGAAGAGCTTAAACGTGAAGTCGTTCGTTTGAAATTGGAGGAGGGATGGTCTTATCGACAACTTCGTGAACATTTTGGAATTAAGAGTGATGCACAGATTGCAGAATGGGTCAAGAAATTTCGAAATGGCGAGTCGTTTAAAGATCAACGTGGTGTATGGAATCGTAAACATTTTTCGAGTTTAGAAGAGGAAAATGCTTATTTGAAGGCGCAGGTCGAATACTTAAAAAAGCGCAATCCAAATCTACATGGGAAGGAGTGGTCCTGAAAGCTGATCGGTTTCATATTATTGATGAACTACGAAAAAAACATAGACACCCACTGTCATGGCTGTTAAAAATTGCAGAGGTTTCAAGGGCTGGATACTACAAGTGGCGCATGAACCATTCGAACATGTCAAGACGTTTGGAAGAAGACCTTTTGTTGAAAGAACATATTTTAGCTATTCATAAGTTACATCCGTACTATGGATATAAACGCATGACAAGGGCATTATCCAGAGAAGGGATCGTTGTAAATCATAAGCGTGTGCGACGTTTAATGAGGGAGCTAGGTATAAAATCGGTGATTCGGAAGAAACGACCTTTCTACGGCATTAGAGGATCTGTGGTATTTCCGAATGTATTAAACCGCGAATTCTGTGCGGAGATTCCGTTACAAAAACTCGTAACTGATATTACCTATGTGCGTGTTGGAGATACATTTGCTTACTTGTCTGCGGTTTTAGATTTATATAACAATGAAATAGTCGCATGGGAACTTTCTGAAAGAAATGATCTTAATTTGGTATTAAACACCTTGAAACAACTGGAGGGGAAGCCGTTTGGCAAGAATGCTCTCCTTCATTCCGATCAAGGATTCCAGTACACGACAAAATCATATGAGAACCAGCTCAAAGAACTCAAGATTCAAGGAAGCCATTCGCGAAGAGGAAATTGTCATGATAATGCATGTATCGAAAGTTTCTTCTCACATTTAAAGACAGAGAAGTTGTATTTAGTGCGCTCAAAAACGATCGAACAGGCTTATCAGGCTATTCAAGAATATATTCATTTTTACAATCACAGTCGTTTTCAAGAAAAATTTAACGGTCTTTCCCCGATTGAATATCGAGAAAAGACCGCAGCTTAATATACTCTTTTTTTCATTGTCTACTTGACAGGGTTATGTGCA
>NZ_JBYLHW010000157.1:0-1261 GCF_057747715.1 Bacillus sp. JST-5
GGGTGACTAACCCCCGACCTCTCACACCACCGTACGTACCGTTCGGTATACGGCGGTTCAATTAAGTATGACGTAGAGTCTGATATCTTTCGGTTAGACTTCTTAACCCTCGGTGACTCCAATAGGAGTTGTCGAGGGTTTTATGTAGAATGGGACTGCAGGCAATCCGCCAATATCCCTTCCGTGTATTGCCCCATTCGAATGCTTTATGGCTTGGAACACCTAATCCTCTAAGTTTCCGAATTCTTGTTTTCGGGGTTTTCCATTCTTTCCATAAACACATCCGAAGCCTTCGTCTAATCCATTCATCAAATTCTTTGAACTTACTTGGTGTTTCTGCCAAGGCAAAATATCCGCACCATCCCATTAAATACTTGTTCAGTTTCTCAATCCTTTTCTCCATTGGATACGGTTTCGACCTTGATGTAGTTTCACGGATCTTGTTCTTCAAACGTTTCACACTTTCGTTCGCAATCCGTATCTTTGGTGTTTTATTAGATGTGAAGCTGAAACCGAGAAACTTCCGTTTCCAAGGACGGTCTACTGCCGATTTCTTTTTATTTACCTTGAGCTTTAACTCCTTCTCAATAAAGTTGGTAATGGAGTTCATGACACGAATTCCTGCTTTCTTTGTTTTCACATAGATGTTACAGTCATCCGCATACCGGACAAACTTATGTCCACGTTTCTCCAGCTCCTTATCCAATTCATGAAGCATGATGTTTGATAAAAGTGGACTAAGCGGGCCGCCTTGAGGCGTTCCCATGTCCGTTTCCATTACTACTCCATTGATCATCACGCCTGATTGAAGATATCGACGGATTAACTTCAGTAGAATTCGATCTTTGATCGTTTTCGCCAAGATCCCCATCAGTTTGTCGTGATTCACCTTGTCAAAGAATTTCTCTAAGTCTATATCGACTACCCAACGATATCCTTCTTTGATATAACCTTTTGCTTCCCTAACCGCATCATGTCCCCTTCTACCTGGGCGGAAACCATAGCTATGGTCCGAGAAGGTCGGATCAAAGATTTTCGTCAACACTTGGGCAATCGCTTGTTGGATGAAACGATCAGTCACGGTAGGGATCCCTAGAAGCCTTACTCCTCCGTTCGGTTTCGGGATTTCGACTCGACGGACGGGTAAGGGCTTGTAGGTTCCTTCTCTCAACGACTGTCGAATGGAGTCCCAATTTTCGTAGAGGTGTCTTCGTAGGTCTTTTACGGACATGCCATCTACTCCGTGACTTCCTTTATTCTG
>NZ_JBYLHW010000158.1:0-1211 GCF_057747715.1 Bacillus sp. JST-5
GTACGGTTTGATGAGGGGAAGCTGAGAGTAAAAGAGACAGCATGAGCTGTCCCTTTGAAATCAGTTTTCTACTCTACAAAATTCATTGCAAATTACCATTTAATTGCAATTTGAGGTAGGATGTCTCGTCCGATGGATATTTTATTGTATCTTTTTTTCAAAGTATTTTTATGGAATTCTTTTTACATCTATAGATAAGTTTAAAATATCAAACATCCATATTTTCATCATGAATGAATTTTTAACTTTCTAGAAAAATTTAGTGAATTTGTAGAATGGTACATATGAATTTTCTATGACTAACATATTTATTTCCATCTAAAAACAAAAGAATAAATTAGTCACTTTAATAAAAAATAATAAAAGGTTAATGAAAAAACATGAAAGAGAGGATGTTTTCTGATGTGGAAAAAGAATCGATATAAATTTTTAATAATATTAACTTCATTATTGATTGTGTTAACTGGTTGTGCTGGCAATAATGCTGACAATAATGATTCAACCAAACAAAGTGATAAAAATGAAAAACAGGAAAATAATCGAGTATCGTCACAAGAAGAATTGGATGAAGTTGGGGAATGGTATCAAGATGAAGATGGAAAAATGACTGTTATAGCAGTAGGAACAGAAGATCCAACATTTACAGGTAAAGGTGTAGATTACACGATTCGTAATACAATGATTGTCAGAATGGAAAATTTATCAGAAGATTTAAAAGAAGCGATACAGTTTGCCACTGGTAAAGAATCAATTCCTGACCAAATGAACGTCTTATTAACAACAATGGACAAGAAAAATAAACTAGATGAACCAATCGAGTTTACTGGAATACACACAGCTGTTTTAGGAACGAAACAAATCGATGTTATTTTAAACGATTTTGCATACAATGAAAACGAAGGTTCTACAATGCAAGGTGGAGTTGAAATGACAGATAATATAGCGATAATGTTAGATGAAACAGATGTAGATCAAGTTCGATTTATTGTATCGTCTGCCTTTAGAAACTCTGACTTTGAAGATGTCGATGATGAACATGAAGTAGTGGTTAATTTGAAAAAATAATGAAATAAATGGGGCTGTCCAAAAAGTCAGGGTAACTGACTTTTTGGAGCCCCTCATTTTTCACTTTTAAAAAAAATGCACAAAAAAATCGTCCTTTCTAGTAAAATGAAGTTACCACACAACATTACAGAAAGGACGATTTTTTA
>NZ_JBYLHW010000159.1:0-1159 GCF_057747715.1 Bacillus sp. JST-5
TAATTGTTTAACTCGTTTTTGGTATTCTGGGTGCGTATAATGGAATCCTTGATCTGAGTGAATCATTGCTTCGGGATGAATATTCCCATGTAGTGCTTTCTTTAAATTAGACAATGTCTTGTATGCAATACTCATGTCTAAACCAGATGAAAGTACATGAGCGACAATTTCTCTTGTAGCTACATCTTTTACGCAGGATAAATAACCTGTTCTTCCCCCTTGATATTGTAAGTAAGTAATATCAGTTAGGAATACTTTACCTGGCTCGTCCTGTTGGAAATCTCGATTTAAATGATTAGGCACCGTGCGATGTTCCTCGGTTGCTTTGGCGATTTTTCTATAAGGATTCGCACGTCTCACTTTCGCAAAGAAATTATATTTACGCATGATGCGAAGAATTTTTTTATGATTCATAGGAGAATGAAGTAATTCTACTACTGCCATGTATAGCCCTCGATAGCCGATTTTTCCTTTAGCTTTATCATAAATGGATTTCAGTAAGAGATAGTCTTGATAATCTTGTTCTTCCCGAATCATATTCTTTTCACTATTTTGTAGCCATTTATAGTACCCACTACGGCTAACACCTGTTAATTTACATAAATAGCTTGTCATATTCTTTAGTTGGTGAAGTCGAATCACTTCATTGATCATTTGATACTTCTCTTTGGGAGTTAGAATCGTCTCTTCTTCG
Source organism: Bacillus sp. JST-5 (assembly GCF_057747715.1). Taxonomy (NCBI): domain Bacteria; kingdom Bacillati; phylum Bacillota; class Bacilli; order Caryophanales; family Bacillaceae; genus Bacillus; species Bacillus sp. JST-5. The sequence goes on from NZ_JBYLHW010000159.1 coordinate 695, forward strand.
CCTGCCTTTCGAGTGCTTCGAGCTTTTTTAATAATTCTAATTCGGCTTCCAAATATTTAATTCGCGCTTCTGCTTTTTCCAATTTTTTCTCAGTTGAAAGTTGCTTAGAAGTAGGACGACCTGTGCTACCTTTACCCCGCCGTTCTTCTAAAAAGCCTGCTTCTCCATATTTATTATATGTAGCTCGCCAACGCTCAAGCGAGCTCTGTGCTTTCTTTTTTCCTATCATGTCCAAATCAAAATCAGCCTCTATAAAGATTTGGACAGGTCCTTTCCCTGCAAGATTTTCTTTCACTGCTCGTATTTTAAATTCAGCAGTATATTGAATCGCACGATCAGATACAGATGAAACATTTGGATTCTTTTCTAATATTCGTCTTTGTTGTTCGTTAAAAATAATCTTACTCATAATAATTCTCCCGTTTCTCATTCATAAATTTTAGTATAACTGGGTTTTAAGTTATT
>NZ_JBYLHW010000016.1:0-42443 GCF_057747715.1 Bacillus sp. JST-5
AAACACAGCGAGGGACGAGCTGATGTTGACTTATCGTAGGGGAAGGAGTGGGTCGTTCGCAAGCCACTGCGAGCCGAGCTAGACAATAGAAAAGCGAAGGCACAATTAGAACGCCGTATGAACGGGAGGGCCTCTCGCACTGAGATAAAGGAAACACGACGAGACACGAGTCGTTGTTGACTTATCGCAAGAGAGAGAGGTCATCGTTCACTAGGCGTTCGTGCCGCAGCTAGACATAGAAAAGCGAAGGCACAATTAGAACGCCGTACGAACGGGAGACACTCCTGCACTGAGATACGTTAACTATTAACAATTCTTGAAGGAAAGTCTCATCAATGATTTGATTCAACTGTTTAAATGTTCACAAAAAAGGCACGAACGTTAACTTACAGCGTTAGTGCCTTTTTATATATCCTAATCTTTAAATTGCTAAAGTTTTTTATATAACTTGTAAAATTGGATTAAGCTTTATGTTTAACATTCAGTTTCAGTCTCTCCACAATAACTATAATAAAATATAAAATAATCAATACAATAGAAATGCTAAGGTATAATTCAAACCTCGATAAAAACATTTCTTTTGTCCATTGGTCATCTGGTAATAAAAATTTAGCCAAAAAATTAGAAATCCCAATTCCGTCGTTAGCTTCGGAAATTAAGCTTGCTGTATAATTTTGACCTAAAGCAACACTTGAAAGAATTGCGAATGCTATCAAAGGTATTGTAGCCTGAGACATTTTCATTTTCTTTTTTGAAATGAAAACACCAGCTATTATACCGTATACCACCAATATACCGAAAAGCATAAAATTCCTCTCCTATCCCCTTTATTTATTTATTTCGTCAAATTCAACTGTTTCTCCTCTAAATTTATTCCTTAAACATTTGGTATGGTAACTAAAATTTATTAAAGTAGCTAAATCAAAATAAAAAACCAGTAGATTTTACTTCATGTAAAATTCCACTGGTTTTTTCAATTATTCATCGTAATTTTTAAATTTTTCCGGTTCTCTGTTTATATGTTCAATCATGGAGTCAATGAGTTCTCTCGGAAACCGATACGTTTTCTTTTCATCGGAAGTTTGAATGTCTACAACATATTTTTCCTCATCGGAATATACATCTACTTGTTCCATATTGAAATCGCTCTTTAAAATTTCATAAAACATAGCCGTTGTTTCCCTTGCTGCTGTATCTTCTGGACGATGATCAGCCACTACTTTAATCGACAACCAATTATAAACGGCATCTTGTAATGAACGCATGTCCATTTCCCCTTTATTTTGCCTTAGCTTCCCCATCATGTTCAAAGTATCTTCTAACTCGATAGATGATTAATATTAATGCGGCTACAATTAATCCTTCCGCAATTGGTAAAAAGACACCTAAAAAAGATAGTATTGTACATCCTAATATGAGAAAAGTATAAACGATTAATGATTTTAACAAAGGTAATTTTCTAGCAAAACCAAGCTTATAAACAATAATCGATAATAAGCAGATAGTTAAATATAATAACCACATTCCCAATTCAGGATTTTTATCTACTTGGTAAAGGGAAGCAAAAAACGTCAGGCGACTTTCTAAACTAATCAACAGTCTTTCCTCCTCTCACCTTATTAATGAGCAAGTTTTTTCTTCTTCGCTTGTCGTTCTCTTTCGTTTTTATCTAATATTTTCTTTCTTAGCCGTATTGACTTTGGTGTCACTTCACAATATTCATCATCGTTCAAATACTGTAATGCTTCTTCTAATGAAAAGATTCTTGGTTTTTTCATCGTAGTTGTTTGTTCTTTTGTTGCTGAACGAATGTTTGTGGCATGTTTCACTTTTGTAATATTTACGGTTAAATCGTTTTCGCGGTTATGTTCACCAACAATCATACCTGCATAAATTTCTGTTCCAGGTTCGACAAAAATAGTTCCTCGATCTTCTATTTGAAGTATACCATAAGATGACGCTTTTCCTGTTTCTAATGACACTAAAACCCCTTGTCTTCTACCACCAATTTGTCCAGGTACAACCGGTTCATAACGGTCGAATGAATGGTTAATAATTCCATAACCTCTTGTAATCGTTAGGAATTCTGTTGAGTAACCAATTAAACCACGTGAAGGTACGGAGAAAACTAAACGAACCTGTCCATTTCCATTATTCACCATATCAAGTAGTTCACCTTTTCTTGTACCTAACGACTCCATCACGGCCCCAGTATACTCTTCAGGAACATCGATAATGACGCGTTCAAACGGTTCACATTGAACCCCATCAATTTCACGAATAATAACTTCAGGCTTTGATACTTGAAGTTCATATCCTTCTCTTCTTAAGTTCTCAATTAAAATGGATAAATGTAACTCGCCACGACCGGAAACTATCCAGGCGTCTGGAGATTCCGTATTTTCTACGCGCAAACTAACATCAGTTTGTAATTGAGCTAACAATCTCTCCTCTAATTTTCTTGCTGTTACGTATTTACCTTCTTTTCCAGCAAACGGGCTATTATTAACTAAAAAAGTCATTTTTAATGTTGGCTCGTCAATTCTTAATGGCGGTAGAGGCTCTTGATGATCGATAGGAACGACTGTTTCTCCTACATTAATATCTTCCATTCCTGATACGGCAACTAGATCCCCAGCATATGCTTCTGTAATTTCTTCACGTTTTAATCCAAAAAAGCCAAACATTTTAGTCACTCTAAATTGTTTAATCGTTCCGTCTAACTTCATTAATGCAACTTGTTGTCCCGTTTTCATTGTTCCGCGAAACACACGGCCAATTCCAATTCTTCCTACGTAATCATTATAATCAAGTAATGCTACTTGAAATTGTAATGGTTCTTCACGATTATCTAAAGGAGCTGGAATATGCTCAATAATGGCTTCAAATAACGGTTCCATTGTTTCTTCTTGATGATCAGGTATTGTACTAGCCGTACCATTAATCCCTGATGCATAAATAACAGGGAATTCAAGCTGATCATCATCTGCACCAAGTTCAATAAATAACTCTAGTACTTCATCTACTACTTCCTCAGGTCTTGCAAATTCTCGGTCAATTTTATTAACAACGACAATCGGAGTCAATTTTTGTTCTAATGCTTTTTTTAATACGAAACGAGTTTGTGGCATACAACCTTCGAATGCATCAACAACAAGTAATACACCATCAACTAGCCTTAAGATTCGTTCAACTTCGCCACCAAAATCAGCATGTCCAGGTGTATCTAATATATTAATTTTTACATCTTTATATTGAACAGCTGTATTTTTCGCTAAAATTGTAATTCCACGTTCTCTTTCTATATCATTAGAGTCCATCGCTCGTTCTTGAACAACTTCATTAGAACGGAAAATTCCTGATTGGCGCAATAGCTGATCTACCAATGTAGTTTTCCCGTGGTCAACGTGAGCAATGATCGCTATATTTCGAATGTTGTTTCTTTTCTCCATACAATCTCCTGCTTTCAAGTAAATTAACTATGTTATTATAACACATCATTGAATTTTAAGTAGAAAATCTTATTTATATTTTGTACAATATTAAAAGAGATTAGAGGTGAAAGAACAAAAATGAAGAATATTAAGTGGATTTTTGTCTTTTTTGCGGTATTAGCAACTGCCTCCATTATGGGTATTGGAATTGCGATTAGTGAAAAAAGCATTTTAATTGCTAGTATTTCCGTAGGTTTATCGCTTTTATCTATGGCCATGGGAATCGCAACAAAAAGAAAGTGGAGAAATGAAGGAAAATTATAACGGATAGGAACTATTTCCTATCCGTTTGTATTTTAGCAACTTTAATATAATCATTTAATAATTCATCATAAATAAATGGATTACTAACAAATAACGTTCCTTTTTGGATGAGTGATACTTCGTTACCTTCAAACGTTGAAACTTTTCCCCCTACTTCTTCAACAATTAATTTTCCTGCTGCATAATCCCATGGTGCAAGTCTTGGACTTATGTAAGCATCTAATCTCCCTGTTGCAACATACACCATTTCTAAAGCAGCAGAACCATAGGATCTTACTCCGCGAACTTTACGGACAAGTGAGGACATTAAGTGATGATCTAAATGTTTATTTGTCACTAACCATGTAGCATTTAATGCAATAATGGCTTCATCCGTTTTTACTTTTCGAAGTGGTTGAATTCTTTCGCCATTTAAAAAAGCCCCTTCACCTTTTTTTGCAAAATATAATTCATCATGAACAACATCATAAATATAAGCAAGTTTTCCTATCCCATTTTCATAAACACCAATAGAAATTGCAAAATTTCTTTGTTGATGTATAAAGTTCATTGTCCCATCAATCGGATCTATAATCCAAACTATACCATCCATTGACTTTAATTCATCCCCAAAACCTTCCTCACCAAGAATTCGATGCTCAGGGTATGTACTTTTAATTTTTCCAATAAAAAATTGTTCGGTCTCTTTATCAATATTTGTAACTAAATCGTTTCGATTCGCTTTTGATTCTATATTTAATGTTTTTTGAAACGACGCTCGAATTTGATCTCCTGCTTGATTAATCCAATTTCTAGCTAACTGATCTATTTCATTCCAAAGTTCCATCTTTTTTTCCTCCAACATTTCCATTTCTTTTAGGGTAATAAAACTTTTTCTGACTATCAACTATCTTCTCTTATAATTTGTCCAATTATGAAAATGCTTATTGTAAAACAAAAAACGAACTCCTTCACTTCTTTTGAAAGAGTCCGTTTTTAGACAATTATTCTTTTTGTTATATAATGCATGAATTGACCTTACTCCTTTCTTCATTTGTTACAATGCTTGATATAAAATTAGCTCATTTCGAATTTTGTTCAGCTTTTCTTTCGATTCTTTTACTTTATCATCATGTTTATTTTGAAGAGCTTCGTATAATACCGCTAGTTCGTAATCCAATTCTAACCGTAAAACACGAATTTTCGTTTGATTTTCTTCCATCTTTTTAATAGGTTTCATTAATTGTTTCACAACAAGCACCTCCTTAAATATCGGAATTTTCAGATTTATTATCTATATTGTATGAAGGTTTTTATAAACATGCAACTGAAAATGACTTCCAATTCATGCTCGGGCAACTTTTTTTTCATTCAAACGTTCATATGTTAAAATAATCGATAAAATTATACATTTTTTGGAGGTTGTTATGAGTTTTCAAGGATTTACAGAAAAAGATTTTCATGTGTTTCAAATAGAAGGATTAGATAATAGAATGAATGCATTAATTAGTGAAATCCGACCTAAGCTTGAATTTTTAGGTAAATATTTTTCTCCCATTTTATCTTCACTTGTCGGGGAAGAAATGTTTGCGCACGTTGCCAAGCATGCAAGAAGAACGGTAAATCCACCAAATGACACATGGGTAGCATTTGCTCCAAACCCTCGTGGATATAAAATGGTTCCTCACTTTCAAATTGGACTATGGGAAACACACGTATTTGTATGGTATGCACTAATTTATGAAGCTACGATGAAGAAAGAAATTGGAAAGAAAATGGAGCAACATTTAGATGAGATTTATACAACCATTCCTAAACATTTTGTTTGGTCACTCGACCATACAAAACCGGATGCTTTTAAACATCAAGAGTTATCAAAAGATGATCTACTAAAAATGTTTGTACGTCTACAACAAGTAAAGAAAGCAGAAATTTTATGTGGAATTCACTTGCCGCAAAATGAAGTCATAAACATGAGTGGAGAACAATTACTAAATACTTTTGAATCAACTTTTAAAACTTTAATACCTTTATATAAGTTATCATAAATATAAGCCCCTTTCTTATTGAAAGAGGCTTCCTTTTATTTCTTTTTCATCGATATTTTCACGTTTTCTGGATGTTCCTTCATTTCTTTTACAACATGATAGGAAGAAAATCCGCTCACTTCTTGAAATTCTTTAAATAATTTTTTCTCTTCAGCTATACTTGGAACAACTTCCTTAAATCTTTTATATGCTTTGAGGAGATCTTCACGCATGACAGAAGAATCGTATGCTTTTTCGATCAATTCAAAAAAACGAACTACATCAATAATTTCTTTTGTTGACCAATCCATAGAAATGGGATATGAATATTCCATATTAAATCTCCTTTATTGTTCTGACCATTTTTTTCGTATTTCGTTAGCTTGTTGAATCATTCGATTAAATAGCTCGTTTACAGTCGGGACATCTTTAATTAGACCAATCGCCTGTCCCGCCCATGCAAATCCTTCATCTAATTTACCCTCATTGGCATATCGTTTATTAGCTTTTCCAGAAATATAGTCTTTTAAATGTTCATATGTACCATTTTCTTGTTCAATTTTTAATATTTGTTCTGTCCATTTATTTCTGAGGGCTCTCCCCGGTGCCCCTAGTGTTCTTTTGATGACAACAGTATTTGTTTCATCACTTTCAACAATTGCTTTTTTATACGCTTCATGTGCATGAACACATTCTTTCGTTGCAATAAATCGGGTGCCCATTTCTATTCCTTCTGCACCTAAACTTAAGGCTGCCATTAATCCTCTCCCATCAGCAATACCTCCAGAGGCAATGACTGGGATCGAAACACTATCGACAACTTGTGGAACAAGAACAAATGTACCGATGTCATCTTTTCCTAAATGTCCGCCTCCTTCCTGACCAACGACCATGACCGCATCGGCACCAAGACTTTCTGCTTTTATTGCTTGCCTTTTTGATGCAACTAAAACTAATTTTTTCATATCAATCCCTTTTAAATAATCAAAAAATGAGGTTGGATTTCCACCTGTAACAGATACGACAGGAACTTTTTCTTCAACGGCAACTTGTAAAAAATCTGTAAAGGGACGACCATGTTGACCAATGGCAAAATTAACACCAAAAGGTTGATTAGTTAAGTTTCTTACTTTATGAATTTCTTTTCGCAAATCTTCCGGATGTTCTAAGGACAACGCCGTAATTTGACCTAATCCTCCTGCATTACTAACGGCAGCAGCTAACTCCGCATAGGCTAAATGAGCTAGTCCTCCTTGAATAATTGGATAGCGAATATTTAATAATTTCGTTACTCTCGTTTCCCACTTCATTTGACTCTCCCCCCTTGATGGAAATTTTAACATATTTCCTCGCAAAATATTATGGAGTTTTAAAGATATACTCCATTATTACGATATTTTCATCAACCACAGAGAAAAGAATATCAATTTTTCACACTTACGATTCCTGCTTGAAAAGATAGTTAGTTTTCAAATTGGAAAATATATAATTGATATGTCTCTATGCAAGAAAAAAAAATGATGCTATAATCTTTCTGTTTTTAGGATTCTAATATAATGAGGTGTAGTCAATATTGTCACAAAACGAAACGCCACTGTTTACTGGTCTTGTTGAACATGCAAAAAAAGAACCGATCCAATTTCATATTCCTGGGCATAAAAAAGGAGTCGGTTTAGCCCCGGAATTTCGCGATTATATTGGAGAAAATGCATTTAAAATTGATTTAATCAATATTAGCCCCCTAGATGATTTACATCAGCCAAAAGGAATGATAAAAAAAGCACAAGAACTTGCCGCTGAAGCATTCGGGGCAGACTATACATTTTTTTCGGTCCAAGGTACAAGCGGTGCCATTATGACAATGGTTATGACCGTATGTGGTCCTGGGGATAAAATTATAGTCCCACGCAATGTGCATAAATCTGTAATGTCTGCTATTGTTTTTGCTGGAGCCATTCCAATATTTATCCATCCAGAAGTTGATGAAGATTTAGGTATTTCTCACGGTATTACTACAGAATCTGTAGAAAAAGCGCTTCAACAGCATCCAGATGCAAAAGGAGTTCTAGTCATTAATCCAACCTATTTTGGCGTCGTTGCTGATTTGAAAAAAATCGTCACCATTGCTCATGGTTATGGCGTTCCAGTGCTCGTAGACGAAGCTCATGGAGTTCATATTCATTTCCATGAAGATTTGCCGATTTCTGCTATGCAGGCCGGAGCAGACATGGCGGCAACAAGCGTTCATAAACTTGGGGGATCAATGACTCAAAGTTCGATCTTAAATGTGAGAGAAGGACTTGTCTCAGTTCAGAGAGTGCAATCCATTTTAAGTATGCTGACAACAACTTCTACTTCTTACTTATTATTAGCTTCCCTTGATGTTGCGAGAAAACAATTGGCTATCAAAGGAAGAGAACTCATTCAAAAATCTATAGACTTAGCTAATTATATAAGATCCGAAATAAATAAAATCCCTCATTTATATTGTGTTGGAAAAGAAATAGTAGCAAAGAATGCTGTTTTTGACATTGATCCTACCAAATTAATTATTTCTGTTAAGGACCTTGGAATTACTGGACATGATGCAGAAAAATGGCTTCGTGAAGTATATAACATTGAGGTTGAGCTCTCTGACTTATACAACATCTTATGTATTGTCACTTCAGGGGATACTGAACGAGAAGCCAATATATTGATAAAAGCGTTACAACATATGTCTAGAGAATTTGAAACATATGCTAAAGAAACAACGATCGACCAAGTGTTACTACCTGATATACCGGTACTAGCAATATCACCTAGAGATGCTTTTTATGCAGAAACAGAAATCGTTCCATTCGAGGAATCGAATGGAAGAATTATTGCGGAATTTGTAATGGTTTATCCTCCAGGAATCCCAATTTTTATTCCTGGTGAAATCATCACCGAAGAGAATCTTATCTACATTCAAAAAAATATAGAAGCTGGGCTTCCTGTTCAAGGACCAGAGGATCCTGAACTAAAAACATTACGAGTGATTAAAGAACATAAAGCCATTCGTTAGAAACAAAGGCATGTGAAATTTGAACTTCCCCCTGTTAAGTAGACAGTGGAAAACATAAAATGAATATTAGCGGCTTTAGTCCTGAATTATTTAACTGGACTAAAGCCGCTTTTGTTTTTGATATGGTTGTTGCTGTTAGAAAAGTTTTTTTGGGAAAATGCAAGGAGAAAACATGTTAAAAAACCCCAATAAATATATTAATATTAACCAAAATAAATTTTTTGAAAAGAAAGTGGTAAAATTTTTGTTTTGGCTCTTTTATAGCAAAAACTGCTCCCCATAAAAAGGAAGCAATTTTTTGTTTTTCATCTGTCTACCATAAAAGGAGGAGCATTCACGCGCTTATTCCTATGTAAACTTTCTTAAATATATACGAAGTTGAATCCATGATATTAGGATAACCAAAAAGAAAAAACTAACCATTGATAGAAATAATGTAAATGCAACTGCAGTATTCAAAGAATAAATGAAAGAAAAGAATAGTCCATTAATCATTGTTCCCAAAAAGATTGAGGTAAAACTCCATATCATTACTTCTTTTAAATGAAGCTTTAATATATGAGATTTTTTCCACCCAATAGCTTTAAAGATTGCTAGTTCTTTTTCCCTTACTTTCACCATGGACATTAAACTTTCAGCCAATGTAAAGAATGCCAGCAAATAGGCAATAATAATTAATACAACATGCCAAGAACTAATTTGAGTATTAATAAATTGACCTAGTAAAGTAGTATTTGTTCGATTTACTGTTTCTGTTAGCGATACATAAACAAACGATGATAGGGCACTAACTAATAATAATTGTAAAAAGGATGAACGAATATATTTTGCATAATATAAAATATTTTTTATTACTAAAAAGTGATGTTTGTTACGAATTGCCCATGATATATTTCTATTTTCATTCCTTTTTTCAATCCCCTTTATTTTCCAATAAATCGAAATAATCATGAAAAGTAACATAACTGCTAACATGATGGGCTGCCAAATATAAATTGTCGATGGTAACTCCATCCCCTTTTGAACAGACCATAAAGTTGGTATTGAAATAATAAAAGATACGAATAGAACAGATATGATTTCTAATCTCGAAAGACGGAAAATATGGTTCCTATTCCATCCTAGATGAGAAAATAATATCCATTCGCTTTTCTTACTAACCTGCCAAAATATCATCCGATTCCAAATATAAATAAAAGCTACTAAGATAAACAAAACACCTAAAATGAGATTAGTTGCACTCCATTCACTAACAATAGTCCCAGCTGCACCTAGTGTTGTCCAAGATTCTTCCACTAAACCTATTCCTTCAACATCAACTTGCAACTTTTTCGGACTAGCACCAGCGACAATCGTTACATGCAGACCCATTTGTTCAATTTCTTTTGCTACTTTTTCAATTTTTTCTTTTGCTTCTTCTGTATATCCGTCCAATCCAGCTACTTTCACACGAATCGCATCAATTGGCCTATTCCCTTTAATAATTGCCGCACCTTCCATATTTGTGACTCCTTGAGCAGGAGGAGATACAAAACTTCCTGGTGAAACGGTTGGCATCATTTTTTTCTTTTTCTCTTTCCCATCTCCGACAAAATATACAGGAGCAAATTGATAGATTCCTAGTGGGCTTGATGCAAGCTTTTCTCTATGTTCTCCTACTTCTACTTCCCCAACAGGGTCAATAACTACAGAAATATCTTCATAGTCTTCATGGCGTTCTACCTCTTTACCTTTTTGAATCATTTCTCTATAAATCGGTATCCCTTGGTCATCCCTTATTTTTTTTATTTTTACCTTATGGTCATCCAACTCATAAGTGACATGACCGGCTTGATAGTGGAGTCCTAAATAACTTGTTTTCGTGGTTGCATGATATCCCTCTTCAAACATCCCGATTTGCTCATTTAATAAAGATTCAATTTTTCCTTCCTTTGTTAAAAATGGAGAATATTTCGATTGGTCGAATGCTTGAATATATTCACCTATCGGCACTGAATATGATTTACGATCTAACGCTTTCATCGTTAAAAGCTTATTTAAAAGTTCGGTATATACTGGCTCATAAAATCTAAATGTATAATAATCAGGTACGGTATTTGTTTTTTCATCAAGTACATCTAGTTTTAAGTCTTTTCGAAATTGTTGAATTTCTTCTAAAGATAAATCTAGCGTATCCACTTGTACGTTTACGCCTAATGAAACTGGATCAGATTTCACTTCTAGAATAGGTACAACCTTTGCATGGGGGATGTAATCGTTTTTCCAAAGAGTACCCCACCCAACTTTCATAGATTCCGGATGTATTCCATTAAAGGAAATACCAGTTAATCGCTCTTCTTGTTCAGGATCAATCCCCACTAATAAATGAAAAGTTGGAGGCATTAAAAATTGGGTCCTTCCACCATCATAACATTGGTTTAAACTATCTTCATCATTCGTTAAACTTTGAAAGGGATATTGTTTAATGGTTGACTCCAAATGGATACATGCGTATTCTTTGCCATAAGGGTATTGATGAACTCCATCAAACGTATAAAATTGAGCTAAATATCTCGTAGACGTTTCGGGAGGATATACGGACATATTTGAATTAATTCCCGGAAAATACCCTAATGACGCAACAGGTGCAGCGATTTCAATATCCTCACGATTTTTTATATTATTCCATTGTTCGATAGAAATGCCACCATTGCCGAAACCAATATAATTTTCTGGAACGATTCCTAATTGTTCTTCTAATGGATGGATATTCTCTTTGGATCGAACAAGCAAATCATAACTTCCTCTCGAGTAATAAGTAATATCAGATTCTACTTGCCGATGGGCATGCTGTAAAGAGGTTATTGAGATTGGCAATGATGAGAAAACTAATACTAACGCAAGTACCATTAAACCATAAGAAAAACCTTTTCGTTTCCAATGTTTCCATAATAACTGCTTCATATTTTCACCATTTCCTGTATTCGTCCATCTCTAATATAAATTTTACGATCTCCCCATGTAGCAACTTCTAAATCATGAGTAACTAGTATAATTGTCATCCCTTCTTGATGGAGAGTATGCAAAATCGTTAATATATTATTTCGGTTTTCCTCATCTAAGTTACCGGTAGGTTCATCGCACAACAATATACTAGGTCCATGTAATAAAGCCCTTGCGATGGCCGTTCGCTGTTTCTCTCCCCCGGACAATTCATTGGGCAAAGAATGCAATCGATGATTCATTTGAAGTTTCTCTAAAACTTTGACAGACTTTTTTTCTAATTCTTTTTTATCCATGTACGGCCACTGTGGAATCATCACATTTTCTAAAACCGTATATTGGTCAAATAGACGGTAATCTTGAAAAATATACCCGATTCTATTCCTACGATACTCTTGTAATTGATTACTAGAAAAGTCGGTTAAGAGTTCTCCTTCAATTTGGATTTCCCCTTCCGTCGGCTTTATCATTCCTCCAATTACATTCAATAAGGTTGTTTTCCCTGATCCTGATGGACCTAATATATTTAGCCATTCACCTTTTTTCACCTCTAGAGATATACCGTTTAACGCATGGACGGTGCTATTACTATGACGATTAAATGTGACGAAAACTTTCTCCATTTTTATACTCATTTTTTACACCTTCTACATTTTATTTTTATAAACGAAGAGGCTGCAATTGTTTGGGTTGAAGGACCAATATTTGGGTACCTAACTGTATTTTACCATTTTTTTCATTTATGCAAACTATTTTTTAGAAAATTACAAATTATTATATTATCCGATAAAAATAAAAAGGAAGCATTCTTTAATCAAGGATGCTTCCAACATATACTCATCACTTATTCTTTATTTTTACCCTCACACTCACAACATTTTCCATAAAGAACGGTTACTTTCTCATCCTCAAAATGATCGATGGTTGACTCGCAAGTTTGGCAAACAATTGTACCCATGGTAGCCTCCCTTAAGTTTAAAATCATGAAAACGCTTTACAATTTAATAATATTACATACTATTTTATATTTCAAGCCTAAATTGTATAACACATTTACACTCAATATTTGTTCAATAATATATTCTAATTCATAGGAATAGATTGTATTAACACTAGCTTCACATTGTCGAAATTATTCAAAAAATGATAAAATTATAAAAAATGGACGGGAGGGTTTGATTTGAGCGAAAGCACAATTATTAAATTAGTAGATCAATCCAAAAAACAAACGGTTTCTATAGAAGAAGTAAAAGAGTTGTTTCGTTATTATAAAGAACTGACCAATAAAACTGGTAAACAATTAAATTGGGAATATGATGAAGCTGCTTTTCCGTATGAAATAAAAGAGCCAAGCGAAGGAAAAGATTACTCTTTTTATTTATACTCAAGCGCCCAACCAAGATATCATTTAATCCTTGTTGGTGTTGGAAATGAAACTGAGTCTGATTGTTCTTTTATTCAAATATCCCTCCATCCTCATTCAGGTATTGGAGACAAAGGGAAAGCCAATGAATTCGCAAAGTTTTTAGCAAAAAAGTTAAAAGGTGAGCTCCACTTATTTAATAAACGAATCATGTATTTTTATCCGAGAAAATAACCGGTGATCCCGGTTATTTTTTATTAGAATGATAGATGAGGCTCATTCCTTTAAACAGAAATGAATCTATGTTAGAATGGTTCATTGTTGGAAGCCCCCATAATTCCCCAAAAGTTATAAAACTAGAATAGGAGGGATTTGATGAGTAGGCTAACACCCGTTTTTAAGGTATCTGTCTTTGTAACCATATTATTCATTATATGGGGACTGGTACCTAAGGGATTGATGCCGAAAGGAAATTTAGATCATGTAACATCAATCGTCCACGAATTTATTTTAGAAAAATTTGGTTGGTTTTATTTAATATCGGGCACATTATTTTTACTCTTTGCCTTATTTTTAATCTTTAGTAAGTATGGCAATATTCGACTAGGGAAAGATGATGCGAAACCAGAATATAATTATATAACTTGGTTCGCGATGCTATTTAGTGCAGGTATGGGGATTGGCCTTGTATTTTGGGGTGTTTCTGAACCTATGTATCATTACTATGAACCACCATTTGAAGAAGGTGGTACACCTGAAGCTGCTAGAGCTTCTTTACGTTACTCATTCTTTCATTGGGGATTACATCCATGGGCTATTTATGCCATAGTTGCTTTAGCTCTTGCTTACTTTCAATTCAGAAAAGGACAGCCAGGGGTTATTAGTTCTGCTTTAAGACCTATTTTAGGTCGAAAAGTGGATGGTATGATAGGTGTAATGATCAATGTAATCGCAATATTTGCTACTGTTTTTGGTGTAGCAACTTCTTTAGGTCTTGGCGCTATTCAAATTGGCGGAGGATTTTCTTATCTCATAGACGGCATTGATAATCAATTTTCTACTCAACTAATTATTATTATTGCTGTTACGATATTATTTATGATTTCTGCCCAAACTGGTTTAAACAAAGGGATCAAATATTTAAGTAATATCAATGTATTACTAGCGATCTCATTGCTACTGTTTATTTTATTTTTTGGGTCAACAAGCAGAATCATGGATTTATTCACTACTACTATCGGATCCTATGTACAAAACTTACCTTCAATGAGTCTACGTTTAAGTCCTTTTGAAAATATTTCATGGTTTCAAGATTGGACCATTTTTTACTGGGCTTGGTGGATCGCGTGGGCTCCGTTTGTAGGTACGTTTATTGCCAGAATATCAAAGGGAAGAACGATTCGAGAATTTGTGAGTGGTGTGCTAGCGGTTCCAACAATATTAGGTGCCCTATGGTTTTCTGTTTTTGGTGGTTCAGCATTATTCATTGAAATGAATGAGTCCGGAACCATTATGGATGTGATCTCCAATCAAGGAATGGAAGTAGCACTCTTTGAAGTCTTTCAACATTTCCCATGGTCAACATTCCTATCCGTTTTAGCGATTATTTTAATTAGCACATTCTTTATTACTTCTGCTGATTCAGCAACATTTGTTTTAGGAATGCAATCTTCTAACGGTAGTTTAAATCCGTCAAATAGTCTGAAATTAGTATGGGGAATCATTCAATCAGCTACGGCTGTCATTTTGCTTTATACAGGGGGATTAACCGCTTTACAAAAAGCGTCTATAATTGCAGCACTGCCATTTTCGATAATTATGATTTTAATGATTATATCCTTGATTCAATCATTAAAACGTGAATACCCCAAAGACAAAAAACAACCGAATCGAAGTTTGTGATCGGCTTTTCGCCGATCTTTTTTTCAATTAAACGCCTTACTAAAAAATTTTAATCCTTCATGGATGGAATAGTAAGCAATTAAACTAATAACTACCATCAGCCAAACTTGTTTCCAATTAGATAAATACCTTTTCCCTATTAATAACGCAAAATAAACAAAAATCAAGAATAATAAAGTCTTATAAAGCAAATGATCCTTATTTGATAACCATAACGCTAAAGAAAAACCACTCCATAAAAATAATTGAAATAAACAAACAATATAATAGTTCATCTCCATTGCCTCAATTCATTCTACTTTATATTCATATTTATGTATGTCCTCCTTAAACTATTTTTCATTTCTATAACAATTAGATGACAATAAACACCTATTTTCTTTTATATGATAAAATGATGGGGAACTACATAAAATTTACAATTACAATGCCTATTTACTTATTGGACTTATACAATATATAGGAAGAAGGAAGTAGGTATGAGGAAATTAAATCGTTTTCATGTTTGTTATATATTTTCAATGATTTTTGTATTATCTGCTTGCACGCAAAAAGAACCTATATATAAACAGTTAGGGCTGGAGAAAGATGTGCCCCATATTTTATTTGTATCGAATAAACAGAATTATTTGAATGAAAGTGTGTATTATGATGCCTTAATTGAATTAATGAACACCTTTCCAGAGGATATCAACCAATTAACCGTTTTACAATTCCAAAAAGATGATGAATATTTAAAAAGACTAAACATTGAAGAATCTCCTTGTCTATTAATTATTTTTAATGACGATATTTTAGTTAATATTAGTGGGGCTGTTTCTAAAGAAGAGATTATACAACCCGTTACGAAAACTTTATCCCAATATCAACAATAAAACCCCCAATTCACGAGAAAAGTGATATTGGGGGTTTAATATATGTCTTATTTTAAAATATGGACAGGTAATCCAATAGCAACTTCAGCTGCTTCCATTGTAATTTCTCCTAATGTTGGATGAGCATGGATGGTCATTGCTATATCTTCTGCTGTTACACCTGCTTCAATCGCCAAACCAATTTCAGCAATCATATCAGAAGCACCAGGACCAGCGATTTGTCCACCGATCACTAAGCCATCTTCTTTACGAGTAACAAGTTTTAAGAATCCTTCTTGGTTGTTTAATGCTAAAGAACGTCCATTTGCTGCAAATGGGAATTTAGCTGTCACAACTTCGATTCCTTCTTCTTTCGCTTGTTGTTCAGTATAACCAACAGTTGCAAGTTCAGGATCTGTGAAAACAACAGCTGGGATCGCTAAGTAGTCAATTTGTGCTGGGTGACCGCTAATAGCTTCCGCCGCTACTTTTCCTTCATAAGATGCTTTATGAGCTAAAGCAGGACCTTCAACAACATCTCCAATAGCAAAAATATTGTTTACATTTGTACGGCATT
Organism: Bacillus sp. JST-5; assembly: GCF_057747715.1. Lineage (NCBI taxonomy): Bacteria > Bacillati > Bacillota > Bacilli > Caryophanales > Bacillaceae > Bacillus > Bacillus sp. JST-5. The sequence continues at coordinate 16,489 of NZ_JBYLHW010000016.1, forward strand.
GTTTGTCAATTTTAATTAAACCACGTTCAGTAAGTTCAATACCAACTTGCTCTAATCCAAGCTCATCAGTATTTGGACGACGACCGACAGTAATTAATACATAGTCAGCTTCAATTTTCTTTTCTTCGCCCTTCACTTCATAGGTTACAACAACGCCATTCTCATTTTCTTCAGCACTTTTTGCCATTGCTTTTGTGATAATTTCCACGCCTTTTTTCTTTAGATTACGTTTCACAAGGGCGGTCATTTGTTTTTCAAATCCTAATAGGATATCTTCTCCACCTTCAAGAATCGTAACCTCTGTACCAAAGCTTGCATAAGCGTTACCTAATTCAGCACCAATGTAACCGCCACCGATTACAACCATTTTCTTAGGAACTTCTTGTAAGTTTAACGCTCCAGTTGAATTAATGATACGCTTTGAATACTTGAATGATGGTAATTCAATTGGACGAGAACCTGTTGCAATAATGGCATGTTTAAATGTATAAGTTTGTGCAGAATTTTCGTTCATCACACGAAGCGTATTAGCGTCTACAAAATACGCCTCACCTTTTACCATTTCTACTTTATTTCCTTTTAATAAGCCTTCAACACCGCCAGTTAACTTTTTAACAACACTAGATTTCCATTCTTGGACTTTCTCGAAGTTTAGTTTTACATTTTCAGCAACGATTCCGATGTCTTCAGAATGTTTTGCAGATTCATAAGTATGTGCGGCATGAATTAAAGCTTTTGATGGAATACATCCAACATTTAAACATACTCCACCAAAGTGTTCTTTTTCAACAATCGTTACTTTTTGACCAAGTTGTGCTGCTCGAATAGCTGCTACATATCCGCCGGGGCCAGCACCGATGACTATAGTATCTGTTTCAATAGGAAAATCTCCAACTACCATTTTTTACGCCTCCATCAGTAATAATTCTGGGTCATTCAATAAACGTTTAATATGGTTGAGTGCATGTTGTGCTGTTGCACCGTCAATCATGCGATGATCAAAGCTTAGAGATAATGCTAAAACAGGTGCTGCAACAATTTCACCGTCGCGAACTACTGGTTTTTCAGCGATGCGTCCAATTCCTAAAATAGCTACTTCAGGGTGATTAATAACAGGTGTAAACCACTGACCGCCTGCAGAACCGATATTTGTAATCGTACAAGAAGCACCTTTCATTTCATTCGGAGTAAGTTTTCCTTCACGTGCTTTTACTGCTAGTTCATTAATTTCTTTAGAAATGTTAAAGACTGACTTACGATCTGCATGTTTCACAACCGGTACTAATAAGCCTTTGTCAGTATCAGCTGCAATACCAATATTATAATAATGCTTATGGACGATTTCTTCTGTTGCATCATCGATAGAAGTATTTAAAGCAGGATATTCGCGTAATGCACTAACTAAAGCTTTCACAACGTACGGTAAGAATGTTAGCTTAATACCTTTTTCACTTGCAATTTCTTTAAATTTCTTACGATGTGCCACTAATTTTGTAACATCAACTTCATCCATTAATGTTACATGAGGGGCAGTGTGTTTTGAATGTACCATTGCTTTTGCAATAGCTTTTCGAATTCCACTTAATTTTTCACGAGTTTCAGGGAATTCTTCACCAGCAGGAATGACAGGTTTTTTCTCTACTTCTACTTTTGTTTGAATTTCAGCTTGTGGAGTTTCTTGTTCAACTTGTTCAGACTGACCACCAGCTACAAACAAATCAATATCTTCTTTTAATATACGACCATTTTTTCCAGAGCCAGTAACTAGGCGAATATCAACACCTTTTTCTCTCGCATACTTACGAACAGAAGGCATTGCAATGACACGTTTTTGTTCTACGTTTTCTTCAGTAGTTGCTTCTTCTGCTTTAATCTCTTCTTTTGCTGTTTCTTGCGGTGTGTCGTTGCTATGATCATCACCTTTAAATTTTAAATTTTCATACCCCGGTGCGTCAAATGTGACTAATGTTTGTCCAACAGTTGCAACTGTTCCTTCTTCTACTTTAATTTCTAAAACTTTTCCTTTAACTGGAGATGGAATTTCTACTACCGCTTTATCGTTTTGAACTTCACATAGTACGTCATCTTCACTTACTTCATCGCCTGGCTTAACAAACCATTTTACAATTTCACCTTCGTGAATACCTTCCCCGATATCCGGGAGTTTAAATTCAAACGCCACAGGAACTCACCTTCCTATTCTAATTTCTGCTACCTAAATACGTGTTATAAGATGTGAGAAGGAAAGACCTTCTCACATTTCAATTCATTAAAAAGTTAAAACTTTTTTCGCTGTTTCAATAACATCTTTATAGTTAGGCAACCATACAGATTCTGCTTGAGAGAATGGATAAACAGTATCTGGTGCCGCCACTCTCAATACCGGTGCATCCAAACTTAAAATTGCGCGATCATTAATTTCCGCTACAACATTTGCTGCAATTCCGGCTTGTTTTTGTGCCTCTTGTACAACAATGGCACGATTAGTTTTCTCAACAGAAGCAATAATAGTGTCAATATCTAAAGGTTGAACTGTACGTAAATCAATGACTTCTGCAGAATATCCTTCTTTTTCAAGTTCTTCTGCAGCTTTTAATGATTCGTGAACCATTGCTCCATAGGCAATGATCGTAATGTCTTTACCTTCTCTTTTTATATCTGCCTTTCCGATTGGAATTGTATACTCACCTTCTGGCACTTCTTGACGGAAAGAACGATATAATTTCATATGCTCAAGGAAAATAACTGGGTCATTATCCCGAATCGCTGAAATTAATAATCCTTTTGCATCATATGGTGTAGAAGGGATAACAACTTTTAATCCAGGTTGTTGTGCAACTAAACCTTCTAAACTATCTGCATGAAGTTCCGGCGTATGGACTCCTCCACCAAATGGAGAACGAACAGTAATTGGTGCATGGTAGCGTCCACCGGAACGATAACGCATACGAGCCATTTGTCCGCTAATTGAATCCATTACTTCATAAACGAAACCAAAAAATTGAATTTCCGGAACAGGACGATATCCTTGAAGAGCAAGTCCAATGGCTAAACCGCCAATTCCAGATTCAGCTAAAGGAGTATCAAATACACGATCTTCCCCAAACTCTGCTTGCAATCCTTCTGTCGCACGGAATACTCCTCCGTTTACCCCAACGTCTTCACCAAATACAAGAACATTTGGGTCGTTGCGTAATTCAATCCGCAACGCGTCAGTGATTGCTTGAATCATTGTCATTTGCGCCATGGCTTACTTCGACTCCTTTTCTTTATATATTTCAAACTGTTCTTTTAAGTTGTATGGTAATTCTTCATGCATAATAGAAATTAAGTCTGTCACTTTTTGTTTTGGTGCTTCGTCCGCTTTTTTGATTGCTTCTTTAATTTCTTCTTTTGCACGTTCGATGACTTCTGTTTCCATTTCTTCGTTCCAGATACCTTTTTTCTCTAGATATTTACGGAAACGCACTAGCGGATCTTTTTTCTCCCACTCATTATCTAATTCAGATGAACGATATCGAGTTGGGTCATCACCTGACATTGTATGAGGTCCATAACGATAAGTTAATGTCTCAATTAATGTTGGTCCTTCTCCATTTATCGCACGTTCTCTAGCTTCTTTCGTAGCTACATAAACAGCTAATGGGTCCATTCCGTCTACTTGAATACCTGGAATTCCTGCTGCAATGGCTTTTTGTGCAATCGTTTTAGCAGCCGTTTGTTTTTCTACTGGAGTAGAAATAGCAAATCGGTTATTTTGCACGACGAAAATCGCTGGTACTTGATATGCACCTGCAAAGTTAATTCCTTCATAGAAATCTCCTTGTGAAGACCCTCCGTCACCTGTATATGTAATAGCTACAGATTTTTTGCCACGTTTTTTCAATCCAAGTGCTACACCGGCAGCTTGTACATATTGTGCCCCGATAATAATTTGTGGTGGTAAAACGTTCAATCCTTCTGGCATTTGGTTACCTAGAAAATGTCCGCGTGAAAATAAAAATGCTTGATGTAAAGGCCATCCGTGCCAAATTAATTGCGGTACATCGCGATACCCTGGAAGAATGAAATCTTCTTTTTCTAATGCAAAATGGGAAGCAATTTGCGATGCTTCTTGACCGGCAGTCGGAGCATAGAATCCAAGGCGTCCTTGACGGTTTAAAGAGATGCTTCGCTGATCAAGAATTCTTGTATAAACCATTCTGCTCATTAATTCTTGTAACTGTTCGTCTGTTAAATCAGGAACAGCACTTTCGTTAACAATTTCCCCTTCCTCATTTAAAATTTGAAAAGTTGGAAATTGCTCATGAATTTTTTCAAGCTGGGCATTTGCATCAAACTTAAATTGCTTTTTTGCCTTTGATGCCATTTTAATCACCTCGTCCTTTCCTTTGAACTTAATCATCATCATTATTTGTTAAATGACATAAAGTAAAACATAGCAGCAATGGATTCTATTAGTAATAGTTTCCATATGGATGTACCTTTAACAAAAATCAATCTGTACTAATAAATATTAATACTTAACTAATACAACAACAGTTTACACCATTTCGTTGAATAGCGTCAACGAAATCGTTTATACTAGGTAAATACCAACATTTTTTATATATGATAAAACTTCTTCACATTAAACTGTACTACTTATTTTGTTTCTTCTGTATTATAAACACCTTTCCTTTTCGAGATCTGTTATAGTGTAGTTGTCAAGAGGAAAATTATTTTAATAAAGGAAAAACTACATTCCTTAATGTAATTTTCATATACAAAAAAATAATGAGTTTTTTCGAAGATAACAAAAAAATCTGCCATAAAGGCAGTTGAACTATTTTTCAAATTCAACATCTAATTTTGATTGCTTATAAAATTCCATCTTTTCTTGGTTATATTGGTTTGTTGAATCATTAAACAATTGATTGACTTCAATCACTTCTTCATATGTTTTGTTAATTTTTTCGATTTGATCTTGAAGTTCTTTCATCGACATTTCTTTATTCTTTAACATTTCGTACAGCTGGCGATCGTAAGACAAACCTTCCATATATTTTTCAAATAATTGTTCATGAGCCTCATAACGTTTCATCATTGTATCATAGAGTTTTTCTCCTAGTTTTTTGGTTTTGTCATCTTCTATTTCACTTATGATTGGTTCTATCTTAACAAATGCCTCTTTCGCTAATAAAATACTATTATTTTCCTTTTCCATTAACTCTTTTCGTTTATCAACAATTTCAATGGCTTTATTGGATAATTCAACAATCTTATCATACTCTTTCATTCCTAACGAAATGATTTGGTCATAGAGTGCTTTTTCTTCATTTTCCAAATCCAATAATGGTTTTTGTTGATCTTCAAATACTTCTTCCAACTTGACGACATTTTCCAAAATTTCATAAATCTTTTCTTCAGGAGTTTGACGATTAAAACAGCCAGTTAGAACAAATATTGCTATGATTACTACTGTTAATAAAAACTTTTTTATCTTATTCACCGTTCATCCCCCAATCCTCTTCATCTTCTACTATATCGATACAGGCTGTTTTTGGCAATACATGTAAAGCATTGCTTGTCCCATTACAGTATCAGATTCAGTTGAATGAAAAAATATGTCCATATATTGAAATCATTTATTAATGTTGTTTAATTTGATAGACTATTTTCAGAACTATGTATGAAGGGGAATGAAAATATGATTACAATGAAAGATATTATTCGGGACGGACATCCAACATTAAGAAAAGTAGCCGAAGAAGTCACACTTCCGCCGAGTGAGGAAGATAAAAAAATTTTAATGAGTCTACTTGAATATGTTAAAAACAGTCAAGATCCTGAAATCGCTGAAAAATATAAACTTCGACCAGGAGTTGGTTTAGCGGCTCCACAAATTAATGTATCAAAACGAATGATTGCTGTTCATACAGTAGATGAATCAGGAAAATTATATAGCTATGCTCTTTTTAACCCAAAAATTATTAGTCATTCGGTTGAAAAAGCGTACTTAACTTCCGGTGAAGGATGCCTATCAGTAGATGAACCAATTCCGGGATACGTCCCTAGATATGCAAGAATTACGGTCAAGGCTTATGATCTAAATGGTGATGAAGTTAAATTAAAACTTAAAGGTTATCCAGCTATTGTTTTTCAACATGAAATTGATCATTTAAACGGGATTATGTTTTATGACCATATCGACAAAAATGATCCATTTAAAAAAATTGATGGTATTCCAATTGAAAGATAAAAATGAAAAGTGCGGACTTCCCGCACTTTTCACTCCATTATATAAGACTCAGCGTCTTCAACGCATGATATATTCCCTCTTCACTCACATCTTTTGTAACTAGCTCACTGACTTTTTTTGCTTGTTCACAACCGTTCCCCATTGCTACTCCATAACCAACTGTTTGAAGCATTTCTACATCATTTAATCCATCTCCAAATGCGATCACCTCTTCCATAGGAATGTTCAATTTTTCAATCATTTTTTTGATTCCTAATGCTTTAGAACCGCCTTTTGGTAAGACATCTAATGAATAACGATGCCAACGTATGAACTCAAAACGATCATAATTTTTTCGATAATAAGATTCATCTTTTTCTTCACAAAATAATAGCGATTGGTAAATTTCATGGTTTAAATAATACTCAGGTTCTACATCAGGATAAGGGAAATGAAGAGTATCTAAGCTTTCGTGAATCATCTTATTTTTCTCATGGCTTGCTTTCATCGTTTGATGAGTTAAATATACTAACGCATGTCCTCTTTCGCCGCTATCTTTATTCAATTGATGTAATAATTGTTGGTTTAATGGCTGTTTATAAATCACCTGATTTTCAAAAACAACATATTGTCCATTTAGACTTACATAAGAGTCAATATCCAACTCCTGTCGAATCCAATCAAACATAAATGGCGCTCTTCCTGTTGCTATTGCTACAAAAATCCCGTTCTTTTTCAGCTGTTCAATGGCAAACTTAGTACTGGAAGGAATCTTTTTCTCATGATCCAGCAATGTTCCGTCAATATCAAAAAATATCATTTTACTCATGTCTAAAACTCCTTAAGATAAAATTACCCTTTATTATCATAACATTTCCATCAATAACCACGAAATAGAATAGGACAATTTTCATATAATATGAACAAACGAAAATCTTTACATTGGACGAGGATTCCTTTTAAAATATAAGTACAAGGAGGTCATCCACAATGTTTAAGAAGCTTCGGAAAAAGCTAATCAAACAGTGGAGAGATATTCTAAGAAAGAAACAAATTGCCTAATATTTAAACCCCTTCTATTTCAGAAGGGTTTATTCTTTATTAGCGTGCTTCTTGCATTTTATTTAATGCTTGATGAAATAGTAGAAAATTTTAGTTATAATAGAAAAAGTTATAAAAACGGTACAAGGAGAGAGATTGAACAATGATTTTTAAAGTTTACTACCAAGAAAATAAAGTACAAGTTCCTGTAAGGGAAAGAACGAAATCTTTATACATTGAAGCGGAGTCTGAAAAAGAGGTTCGTGAAAAATTATCCGATACGCCATATAATATCGAGCATATACAACCTTTGGACGGTGCATATTTAGAGTATGAACAAAATCAAGAAAATTTTAAATTGATGGGGTAGAATAATATGAAATTTTTAAAAAATAATCAAACGGCAGTTTTTGCACTAGGCGGACTGGGTGAAATCGGAAAAAATACATATGCTGTTCAATATCAAGATGAAATTATTGTCATTGATGCCGGAATCAAATTCCCTGAAGAAGAATTACTTGGAATTGATTATGTCATTCCTGATTACACCTATTTGGTTAAAAATGTGGAAAAGATTAAAGGCCTGTTCATCACGCATGGGCACGAAGATCATATCGGAGGAATACCATATTTATTAAGGGAAATTAACATTCCTATTTATGGTGGAAAATTAGCCCTTGGGTTAATAAAGAATAAGTTAGAAGAACACGGCTTACTAAGACAAGCAAAACTACATGAAATTAAAGAGGATGACATAATTCAATTTGAACATACTGCTGTTACATTTTTTAGAACAACCCACAGTATTCCAGATTCATACGGGATTGTAGTGAAAACCCCTTCCGGAAATATCGTACATACAGGAGACTTTAAATTTGATTTTACTCCTGTTGGGGAACCAGCAAATTTAACGAAAATGGCGGAAATCGGAAAAGAAGGTGTTCTTTGTCTTCTTTCGGACAGTACAAATAGTGAAATTCCTGAATTCACCATGTCTGAACGGAAAGTTGGGGAAAGCATTCACGATATTTTTAGAAAAGTGGACGGAAGAATCATTTTTGCTACGTTTGCATCAAACATTCATCGTCTCCAACAAGTAACCGAAGCGGCTGTTAAAAACGGTAGAAAAATTGCCGTATTTGGACGAAGCATGGATGCAGCCATTGAGATTGGACAAGAACTAGGATATATTAAATGTCCAAAAGACACGTTTATTGATGCTCATCAATTAAATCGATTACCGGCTAATCAAGTCGTTATTTTATGTACCGGTAGTCAAGGAGAACCAATGGCGGCGTTATCACGTATTGCCAACGGAACACATCGACAAATTCAAATAATCCCTGGAGATACGGTTGTCTTTTCATCTTCTCCAATCCCTGGCAATACCATTAGTGTCAATCGTACGATTAATATGTTATATCGTGCTGGAGCTGAAGTTATTCACGGTTCTTTGAATGATATTCATACTTCTGGTCATGGTGGACAAGAAGAACAAAAATTGATGATTCGCTTAATGAAACCAAAATTCTTTATGCCTATCCACGGTGAATACCGGATGCAAATTACTCACGCAAAACTAGCACAAGATTGCGGGGTTTTAGAAGAAAACTGCTTTATTATGGATAATGGAGAAGTATTAGCATTAACCGAAGATTCTGCAGAGATTGCTGGAAAAATTCCTTCAGGTTCTGTTTACATTGATGGTAGCGGTATCGGTGATATTGGAAATATCGTATTAAGAGATCGAAAAATTTTATCCGAAGAAGGACTTGTCATTGTTGTTGTAAGCATCAATATGAAGGAATTTAAAATTGCCGCAGGTCCTGATATTATTTCTCGTGGATTTGTTTATATGAGAGAATCCGGTGATTTAATCAATGAAGCACAAGCTCTCATTGCTAAACATTTAAGCAAAGTTATGGAAAGAAGAACTAATCAATGGTCTGAAATTAAAAATGAAATTACGGATATTTTAGCTCCTTTCCTATATGAAAAAACAAAACGTCGGCCAATGATTTTACCAATTATTATGGAAGTTTGATACTATAAAGCTCTCTCTTCTTATGAAGAGAGAGCTTTTATTATAGTCTATGAAATTATTATTACGCCCGTGTTTCCTTTTTCTCAGTGCAGGAGTGCCTCCCGTTCGTACGCCACTAAACGCTCGCCTCCGCTTTTCTTTATTCCATTACTTTTTTTTGGAAGCGGTCAATGTCGTTATCAGCGCCGATGACAATTAATATATCATTTTTTTGAATGACTTCTGTTGCTTGTGGAGAAATGATAATGTCTTTTCCTCTCTTAATTCCGACGATGTTGATTCCGTATTTTTTACGAATATCTAACTCTAATATCGATCGTCCGTCAATGGAATCGTTCGCCATAATCTCTACAATACTATGCTGATCCGAAAGCTCTAAATAATCTAATACATTTTTTGAAAGAATATGATGAGCTAATCTTTTCCCCATATCCCTCTCAGGGTGAACAACATGATTCACACCAATTTTTCTTAATACTTTTTCATGGTAATCATTTTGAGCTTTTACGGTTATATTTTTCACACCAAGCTCCTTTAAAATAATCGCCGTAAGGATACTTGCTTGAATATTATCACCAATGGCAACGATGACGTGATCAAAATTGCGTATTCCTAAACTTTTTAATACGGCTTCATCCGTCGTATCCCCAATAACGGCATGGGAGGCGATAGGAGCAAATTCATTGACACGATCTTCATCCACATCAATCGCTAAAACTTCCGCTCCTTCTTCAATGAGTGTTCGACAAATACTACCTCCAAATCGACCTAATCCGATGACAGCAAATACTTTTTTCACAGTTATCACTCCATGTATAAACCTATGCCTCCATTTTACCACACAATTATTTAGTATTAATTTTGTTCTTCAGGTACTTTTTTGTTTTTTCGTTTTTTCTTCACTATGACAAATAAGACAACCGCTAATATCCCTCCAAATAAGAGAATTATAGGTGAATTCCCAACAATTATAACGAATATCATTGAAAAAAATTGGAGCACACCATTTATACTTGTAATAAATTGTTTCTTTGTCTTTTCCCACGTATTGAATTCGTGCTGGATTTTTGAACCATCTGATTCATACATAACGATAGATAAAGTAGCTAGATCTACACGATTGTCAATATATTTCATTCTTCCTTGTATTGTTTCAATTTCCTCTTGAACTTTAGCAAGGCTTTCAGATATTTTTAATAAATCTTCTGTATCCTTAGCATTTTTCATTAATTCCAATAAACGGCTTTCGACTACTTGCTTTGATTTTAATCTCGACTCTAAATCCACATACTCTTCTGTTACATCTTGACCATTCATCTCTCTTTTTATGAGGTGATTAGCTTTCTCTTCTAATGTATCCATGAATTGTTGCAAATTTTCGGATGGAATTCGAACGGTATAAAATCCTTTCAACGGTTCTTTTTCTACTTTTTCCACGTTCGAATAGACGATATATCCATTGTTTTTTGATAAAAACTCATTTAGCCATCTTTCCATACTTACTAAGTCGTTTACTTCGATTTCCATATTACCTTCATAAATGACCTTCTGATTAAGTGTTTCTAGTTGGTCTTTGCTCGCAACCATTAATTTTCTTTCTATATCAATACTTTGATCTTCTGCTACTTTTCCTTGTTCAAAACTTCCAATTTGTTTTCCTTTTTCCTCTTTAGTTTCAATAGTATTGTTGCTACATGAGATTAGAAGGAATGAAAGAATGAACAGCGAAGTCACGATCACGATTTTTCTCAACGGTATCCCTACCTTCTTTTTATTATTTTAGACGAAAGAGGGATAGAAAGGTTTCTGATACACAAAAAAAGTTGCCCTAAAATCGGACAACTTTTGCAATTATTCATTTAACATTTGGAATTGTGTTGTTACTAAATGATAATATTCACCTTTTTGCTTCATTAATTCATCGTGGTTGCCTTGTTCGATTATATTTCCATGATCTAATACGAAAATATGATCCGCTTCACGAATCGTAGATAAACGGTGAGCGATGATGATGGATGTTCTTCCTTTTAATAACTTCTTCAATGCTTCTTGTATTTTAACTTCCGTTTCTGTATCTATGCTAGCGGTTGCTTCATCTAAAATTAAAATTCTTGGGTCCGCAAGTAATGCACGTGCAAAAGATAAAAGTTGACGTTGTCCTACCGATAGTATATTTCCTCGTTCTTCAACTTCAGTAAAATATCCATTAGGTAGTTTTTCAATAAACGCATGAGCACCAATCGCTTTTGCTGCTTCCATTACTTCTTCGTCCGTAGCATCTGGCCTTCCGAAACGAATATTCTCCATGATCGTACCCGAAAAAATAAATGTATCTTGTAAAACAATACTAATATTTCTTCTTAAACTTTTGATGGATACATCTCGTAAATCATGACCATCTACTTTTACCGAACCGCTAGTCGGATCGTAAAATCGGCTTATTAAATTGGCTATCGTCGTTTTTCCACTCCCGGTATGGCCAACAAGTGCAACCGATTGCCCTTCTTTTATTTCAAGGCTTACTCCATTTAACGCCGTTCTTTTATCATCATAGGAGAAGACAACGTTATCAAATTGAATATGACCTTTTACATCTCCTAAATCAACTGCTTTTTCTTTTTCGGAAACGATCGGTTTTTCATCTAAAAATTCAAAAATTCTTTCTGAAGAAGCCATTCCCATTAATAATTGATTATACACTTGCCCAAGTCTTGAAATTGGTTCCCAGAACATTCCAAGATAAAAAGCAAATGAAACAAATACTCCAATTCCAATTGTTCCGTTAGAAATAAGATGAGCACCGTACCAGATGAGAACAGCGGTACCTAAAGCATTTGTCAACTCTACTAATGGACGAAAAGTAGCATTTTTCTTCGTTGCGATTCTCCATGACTCGAATGTTTCATGATTGATGCCGTCAAAGAAAGCCATATTTTCACGTTCTTGTGTAAAAGATTGGGTCACGCGAATTCCTTGAATGCTTTCATTTAAATGTGAGTTTAATTTTGATTGTTTGATCCGAACATCTTGCCAAGAGCGGCGAATATTCCTTCTTAATTTCGTTGTTATAAAGAACATTAATGGTAAAACAACCATTACTGCCAATGTCAATTCAGGACTTAAAGTAAACAAAATGATAAAAATCCCAATTAACATAACGATATCCATAAGAAGATTTATGACACCATTCGTAAAAAGTTCTTGTAGTGAGTTGATGTCATTCATGATACGAACTAAAATCGATCCGGCAGACCTTGAATCAAAGAATCGATGAGATAAACCTTGCACATGAGTAAATAAATGTTTACGTAAATCATAAATAACGTTTTGGCCAAGTTGATTCATCCATTTAATTCGGAAATAGTTCGCCACATATGATATAACATATAAGCTTCCAATAACTGCTACTAAAGTGATTAAAAGATTCGTATCTTTTTCAACAATCGCTTTTTCCAGTGTATATACCCCGATTAAGATTGGTATGACTAAACGAACGGCTGTTGAAAGCATCACCATGATAATAGAAGCGGGCAACAAATTTTTTGAATAAGGTTTCATATAAGTTAATAGTCTCATCATTTGTTTCCAGTTAAAAGGTTTTTCTATCGCTGAATCTTGTGAATAATGAAACCTTTTTAAAACGTTTGGGTTAATTTTCTTTTTATTTGCGATTTCCATGCTTTCACCCCATTTGCGACTGAAGAAGGATTTTTTGATCTTTGTATTGAATGTCATATATCCGTTGATACGGACCATTGTTATGAATTAACTGTTCATGGACACCACGTTCGACGATTTTCCCTTCTTCTAATACGATTATTTCATCTGCATGTTTTAAAGATGATATGCGGTGTGCAATAATAAATGTCGTTCTTCCTTTCATAACTTCTTTTAGCGCTTTTTGAATTTGGAACTCTGTCTCCATATCCACTGCACTCGTCGCATCGTCCAATATTAAAATACTAGGGTTTAAACAAATAGCTCTTGCGATAGCAATTCTTTGTTTTTGTCCACCAGATAATCCCATTCCTCTTTCTCCAAGAAGGGTATCATATCCATCTGGAAGCTCCATAATAAAATCATGTGCTTGTGCTAGTTTTGCCGCTTGTATAATTTCATCCATGGTTGCATCAGGTCTACCGTAAGAAATATTAGCTTTGATTGTAGACGAAAATAGAAACGACTCTTGCAAAACAAAACCGATATTTTTCCTTAATGATGTGAGAGAATATTCTTTGATTGGAATACCATCAATGAGGATTTCTCCTTTTATTGGTTCATAAAAACGAGTAATTAGTTGAGTAATACTCGTTTTTCCCGCTCCTGTTGATCCAATCAAACCGATGACTTTTCCCGGCTGCGCTTCGAACGAGATATCTTGTAATGCCGCTTTTTCATCGGTTGGGTACTTCAATGTGACATTTTTAAACTCAACATGTCCTTGTAGTTTATCGCGATAAATAGGATATTCCTTTTCAACGATTTCATTTTGTTCCTCTAATATTTCAAGAAGACGTTCCCCTGAAGCTTTTGATTGTGAAAACATATTGATGACAAATCCCAAGTTCATAATTGGAAAAATAATATATCCAACTAAACTATAGAATGCGACAAGCTCCCCAGGTCGAATTTCATCATTTATAACAAGGTAACCACCATATGATAGTAAAAACACCACGCTTAAATTTCCGATAAACTCCATGAGAGGGAAATATTTCGCCCAAATGTTTGATGTAAAAATATAGTTCTTGCGATAATCGCCATTCGAACGATTAAATTTTGAAATTTCGAACTCTTCTCTTGATAAAGATTTAACCGTATTAATCCCACTAATATTCTCTTGAACATTTGTATTTAATTTTCCGAACGATTTTCGAATGCCTCGAAAAGCTGGATGTACTTTCTTTTCAAACTGATATACAGCTACAGCTAAAAATGGCATTGCTAGCATCGTAACAATTGTTAATGATATAGAATAATAGAACATAACGCTAACACTAATCGTAATTAATAAAAGGAAACGAATAAATTCCGCGATTCCAAATGATAAAAAGAAACGAAATCCCTCAACATCCGCCGTTAGTCGTGACATTAAGTCACCAGTTTTTGCATTATCATAATAGCGAAATGGCAAAAATTGAAGTTTTTCATATAAAGAGTTTCTTAGTTTATATACAGATGTAATTCCGAATAAATCTCCAGTATATTGATGAATAAATGTTGCTACCCCTTTAACAACCATTATGAGGATAAATCCAATCGATAAATATGGAATCCAATTAAATTGTTGATTTATGATTACTTCATCAATCGTCAATTGTAATATGATTGGATAAACGACTGTAATAAATGTTAGTAACAACATGAAAATGACCGATATGTAGAAATATTTTCGATACGGCCAATAAAACCTTTTTAACTTTTTAAAGGTTTCCATGCTCGACTCCCCCTCTTTGAAGTAAATTGACAAACGTATATTTAAATATAACGGTTTTCGAAATAAATTTCCACTATTTTATTTTACTTTTTTTTTATTTTTGAAAAGTTTGATAAATAGGATGATGAACATTCAGTAGGAGCCATTTAATATGACGGAAATTGAAGTTGATACACATGAAAGGTACTTTGTCAATGACTGGAGTTACATAATTTTACTTTTAGTTTTTAGCAAAGAATAGTTTAGTTCCTAGATTTTTCGATCACTTATTTAACAAATTTACTCTTGAATGTTCACTTGCAAATAAAATCAACTTAGTTGCAAGATTTATAAGAGACTTGCAAGTTCATATTCACAAGTTACAAATAATGTTTCGATAATTACAAATTTATCATTTTCACTTGCAAATACGATATTTTCTAGTTGCAAATAAAATTGAAAAGTTACAAGAATGATTCAAAAACTTTCAAATTCCATTAGCAGAGTTGCAAATATACATTCCATTGGTCAGGATTGGCTCAAGCCAATCCTTCCTTTTTGATAGAAAATCAACTTCGATTGTTCGACTTGCAAATAAATCAATACGACTTGCAAGATTTTTTAATCACTAGTTAGGAAGATTCATCCTCAAACGTTCAAGTTGCAAATAAAATAATAATTTTATTCTATAGCTTTCTTTCAACTACAATTCATAAAAAAATCCTGAACTAGATAAACATGCTTATCTAGTTCAGGAGCAATATTTTGAACTAATTAATAATTATTGTGCATTTTCCATTTCGTTTAATACACGATTTACACGTTTTTCTAACATTTTCATTCCACTGCCGCCTGCTTGGAAATGGCGTAAATTACCATCTTTATCAAATACATAGTAAGCAGGAACATATTGGTTTTCAAATGCATCAGTTAGTTTATGTTCACTGTCGACAAAAATTGGTTGTGTAATTCCGTGCTCTTGGGCAACTTTTTTAATTTCTTCTAAATCCAAATCATTTTCGGATCTTGGCATATGAACAGCAACTACATTTAATTTATCTTTGTATTGATCACGAAATTGATTAACTTGTGGCATTGCTTCTTTACACAAATGACAGCTAATGGACCAGAAATGAATTAATGTCGGTTTTTCGCCGACTAAATCATCTCTAGTTACTTCACCGTTTAACCATGCTGTTGCACCAGTAAGTTCTGGCATTGGTTCACGTAATTTCATGTGAAATCTCCTCCTGGGATAATATCGGAAAAAAGACCTAACATATCGTTAGGCCTCATTATTGAAAAGATACATTACACATTTAAAGTTTCTTGACCTGGTTTCCAGTTTGCAGGGCAAAGACCGCCTGTTTGTAATGCTTGAAGAACACGTAATGTTTCATCTACGTCACGACCGATGTTGTTATGGAAAACTGTTTGATACATGAGTTCGCCTTCTGGACTAATAATGAATAAACCGCGAAGAGCTACTCCTTCTTCCTCAATTAATACACCATACTCACGAGAAACAACATGGTTAGTATCAGCAGCTAATGGATATTTAATATCTCCAAGTCCGTTTTTGTCACGAGGAGTATTAATCCAAGCTAAGTGAGTATGAATAGTGTCAGTAGAAACTCCGATTACTTCTGCATCTAAGTCTTCAAACTCTTCGTAGCGATCACTCATTGCAGTAATTTCTGTTGGACATACAAATGTGAAATCCATTGGGTAGAAGAAAAGAACTGTCCACTTATCATTTTTCATATTTTCTTCTAAACTTACTTTCCCAAACTCTTTGTTAGGCATAACTGCTTCCATTTCAAAACGTGGAGCTTGTTTTCCTACCATACGCTCTGGCATTAAAAATCCCTCCATATGTAATTTTAATCGGGAAAAATTTTCCCTTTCGACATGAACTATTATAGGCATAATATTTTTTCTTTTCAACAAATGTAACTTAAAAAGACAAAAAGATAGAGATATGTATGCCCTACACATTGTTTTTCCCATATTTTTTACGAATTAAACGTGATCATGAACTTTTAAATTATTATTTCGAAAATTAAAAAAATTATGTAAATATAATACATATTTCGACAAACATATGCCGAAATGAAATCTTTCCAAAAATAATAAAACTACGACTGAAATGGAAGAGACCCATAAATGGATACTCCTGCCTTTATGTGAAGGAGCAAAACATTCTCATTTTAATATTTGTACTTAAGAAATGGAATTGTTCTTTAAGTGTGATATAAATCACGAGGCAAAAAAAGCAAACCATGTATAATGATTTTTAAATGATGGAAGGAGGTAAAAAAACCGTGAATGAGCCGGATATACAAGGTAGTCTATATGACCAAATAGGTGCGGAAAAGATAGATGAGCTAGTTAATCATTTTTATCCAAAAGTGTATGCGGATCCAGATTTAGCTCCGTTATTTAAAGGAGATATGGAAGAAATTAAACGGAAGCAAAAATTATTTTTGCCGCAGTTTTTAGGAGGTCCACCTTTATATAGTCAAGAATTTGGGTCGCCAATGATGAAGCTTCGTCATATGCCATTTAAAATTACTCCAAAAAGGGCAGAATGCTGGTTAAGATGCATGAAAGAAGCATTCCAAGAGGTAGGATTAGATAAACATCCTGCTGGTGAAGCCTTCTATGAAAGGCTGACTCGTGTGGCCGCTATTATGGTAAATACAGAAAATGAGGAAATAGAAAGCTGAATTTCGCGTTACAAATCAAACGATCAAAATGGAAAGGATAGATGTTTAAGTAAACTTCCTAACATCTATCCTTTTGCTATTTTAGTTTTCATTACAAATAGTAACTCATTATGATAAGTTCACCTTTTTTACCCATTTTCCGAACACCGTTATCAATAAATCCACATTTTTTGTATAGTTTCTGTGATACCACATTTTGTACATTAACGGCTAAAACAATTTCATTAATATCATTGAAGTTCACTTTCACAAATGGAGGTAATAACATTAATGCTTTTTTCGCATATCCCATCCCTTGGTATCGGAAATCGGTGGAAAACGCTCTTAATAATGGCATGAATATTATCGGAATAAGGTTTTACCCCTTCATTTTTATGTAATACAAAAAATGTAACAAGGTTTCCCTTTTCCAAGGCTAAAACAGAATAACGACTTGGATCCATATTGGATAAATGGATCCATTCTACGGGATGTCCAGTATAGCGGAGTTGTTCATCTGTTAATTCATAATTAATTATTTTATCCTTGTATTTCTCCTCATAAAAAACTAACTCCATATATTTCCTCCATACTACAAGAACATTCGTTCTAAATTATAACAATTTTACAAAAAAAAGAAACTCACATCTTAATTCCTTACCTAGTGGAAGTTTAGAGTGGGTAAAATCTTTCTTGCTAGTTTCTGTGTTATTTACATATATTGGAAAGGCATGGATGGATCAAGATGAATGTTCTTGATAGACAACAATCAATAAGACAAGCATAGCGATATCTAATTTAGCTTGGAAGAGAAAGTAGACTGGTATGAAGTATCGGTACTTTTGTGATTAAAATGTTCCAATTATTATGATGATTAGCGGAATACTTGCAAGTTTTACCCATTTATTGAAAGCTATTAATATGCCACAGACTATTTCTAGTAATGCAACAATATACAACGTTAGTTTCGTATAGAAAGTGCCTAAATTCATAAAATGATCGGCAATCTCCTCATTTAGTAATTTCTTTAATCCCGAAATGGTAAATATATAGGCAACAATATATCGTAGGATATTAGAAACTTTCCATTGATACATTTCCATCCCTCCTAAAACCAATGTATGCATATAATTGGACAAACAGTCATGAAACTACTTATTGAAGCATTATTTCGTATGAAAGTAAGCTTGGAGGTGAGTGTGTGGCTGAGGTAAGTAAAAATTCAATTAATTTAAAAAACTCAAAAAAAATGGTATTAAATATGGAATTTTCATATAAAATTAACTTTGTATGAATGGATAAGAAAGAGAGGATGAACAAATGCCGGTTTTAGAAGTGGAACATTTAAAAAAATCTTTTGGAAGTGTTCATGCTGTCCAAGACATTAGCTTTTCTGTTGAAGCTGGGGAAATTTTCACCATCATTGGTCCAAACGGGGCAGGAAAAACAACCACTTTGGAAATGATTGAAGGATTAGTAGAACCTGACCAAGGTGAAATACGTTTTGGGACATTAACTTGGGATAAAAATGCAGATGAAATCAAAATAAAAATAGGAGTTCAACCACAAACAAGTGCAATGTTTGATTTACTTACACCTGAAGAAAATTTAGATTTATTTGCTTCTTTTTATCCTAAAGCAAGGTCAACGAAAGAAATATTAGAAATGGTTAATTTAACAGATCATCGAAAAAAACAAGTGAAGAAACTTTCAGGGGGGCAACGTCAACGCTTAGCCATAGGATTAGCGATGATCAATGATCCAGAAATCATTTTCCTTGATGAACCTACAACTGGTCTTGATCCACAAGCCCGTCGCAATATTTGGGATATCATTTTTAAACTAAAAGAATTAGGAAAAACCACAATTTTAACAACACACTATATGGAAGAAGCACAAACATTAAGTGATAGGGTATGTATTGTGGATCAAGGGAAAGTAATTACTATTGACTCTCCAAAAGCGCTTATACAACAGTTAACAAAAGAACGAGAGATTTTAATAACTTTCCAAGATGGAGAGCTAGCAGCTAAGGATGCAGAAAAATATATCAACAATATATCTACTGTAGAAAAGGTGGAGCGAGATGGAGTATCCCTAAAACTTTGGACGAACAATCCGGAAGTTAGCTTATATGAATTATTTGGTTTTACAAAAGAAAAGAGATATCAAGTAGATCAAGTCTCCATTCACGAAATGAGTTTAGAGGATGTATTTATTGCTTATACGGGGAAAGAATGGAGGGATTAAAATGAAACAATTTATCGAAATGTTTAAAACTCAATTAAGGATGACATTACGTGAAAAACAATCATGGTTTTGGGGAATTTTCTTTCCGGTAATTTTAATGGTTATTTTTATGGTGATATTTAGCGGCAATTCAAATGAAGATTTTGAAGCGAAAGTTGTTTTTGTTCAAGAAGATGTGAATTCAGAATCAGAAATGATATTTAGTCAATTGAAAGAAGTTCCTGTATTTCAGATTGAGTCAGAAAATGTAACGAAAGAAAAAGCAGAAAAATTATTAAAAGAGAAAGAAATAGATGCGGCTATTGTTTTACCTGGAACAGAAAATAAAGGATCTTTTCTTTTAATGGTTAATAAAGAAGACGAGCAAAGTGTAACTACTCAGGCTGTACGGGGAATTTTAGATGAATATATTCAATCAACGAATCTTGCCATGGCCCAAGCTACTCCGACATACCGTTTAGATTTTGAAGCTATTTCCTCAGGAAAAGAAAATATTGAATATCAAGACTTTATTTTAACAGGGATGATTGCTCTATCTATAGCCCAAGGTGGATTGTTTGGCATGGTAGGTTTTGTGGAAATGCGAAGAAAAGGATTATTAAAACGTTTAAGAATGACTCCTGCAAATATGAGCATATTTGGATTTAGTGATATGATCATGCGAGTCATTTATGCAATTATCCAGCTTATCCTTTTAACTTTCATTGGTAGTGTTATCTTTGGAGCAAATCTCCATATAAATTTCATGAGCTTAATGATTGTCTTTTTATTAGGGGCTTTATCCTTTAATGCTATAGGTTATTTCATATCTTCCTATAGCAAAACAACGGAAGCATATATGGGAGTTGGAAATATTGCCAGTTTCCTTATGATGTTTTTAAGCGGGGTATTCTTTCCGGTTGAAACTATGCCAAGTTGGCTTCAACCAGTTTCCTATATTCTCCCACTAACTTATTTTGCGGAAGGCATTCGGGATTCAATGGTATATGGAGAAGGAATCCTTACAGGCAATTACTGGTTAGGTATTGGTGTATTAGTTGCATGGGGAATAATATCCTTTATTTTAGGTGCATTACTATATAGAAGAAAATCAATCGTTTCTACAAGATAATGTGAGAATAATGACTCTTCACGATGAACCTTCCCCGAATAGAGCACATGTATAAAAGGTAAACTCTAATCAAGGTTTTTGTATTGCAATCATAGTAATTAATCTAAAATAGATATAAGAAGATTTAAAAGTTCCTTTCACCTAACAATCCTTCTATATTAAGCAGATCATGTTATAAATAAAAAAATATTTATTTAGGTGTAATCATGGAAAATGACCTCGGTTCAGTATCGAGGTCATTTATTCGTTGCTCATGAATTTTTTCTACCATAAAATGGGGTATCGTGGATTTTAATAATGTATAGCTATCTATTTCTTTTACCTATTTTATTTATATATTCAATGATTACATCTATCCCCACTATTATACAATCTTCGTTCGGATTTAATTTTGCATGGTGTAATCCGTAATTAGAATCTGCTCCTAACCAAAACATAAAGCCTGGTATTTCTTTTAACATGTAACCAAAATCCTCACCTGTCATCGCTTCTTTACAATCGATGACCTTTGCTTTCTGTTGAGCAATAGTCATAAATTCTTCTGTTAATTTTGGATCATTGTATACTTGATAGTAATTGGCCCCATAATCAATCGTAGCCTTACAGTTAAAACCAATTTCTATTCCATTCACAATTGCTTCGATTCGTTCTTTGATAGTAATCATTGAACTTTCCGATAAGGTACGGATTGTTCCTTCAAGTCTAGCACTTTCTGCAATGATATTTTGTACATATCCACCGGTTATTTTCCCTATCGTAATAACAGCGCTATCAAGTGGATCCATATTTCTTGAAATGACCGTTTGTAATTGTGTAACAAGCATGCTGGCAACAACAACCATATCATTGGAACGATGAGGATAGGCAGCATGACCACCTGTTCCTTTTAAATCAATAAATAGTTCTGATGTATTAGCAAATAATAATCCTTTTTTACAAGCAATCGTACCAACAGGATATTCCGGGGCAATATGAAGAGCGAAAATTTGATCAGGTTTCCAATCGTTTAACTCATTGGATTGAAGCATCGGAAGTGCACCACCAGGCCCTTCTTCCGCCGGTTGGAAAATAAAAACGATATCATCATCAATGGGATGTTTGATTACATAAGTTAAAACTCCTAGAGCAATGCTCATATGTATATCGTGACCACAAGCATGCATCTTTCCGTTATGAATCGATTGAAATGAAAGACCGGTTTCTTCTGTAATAGGTAATCCATCGATATCAGCTCGATAACCAATAACTTTTGTTGGTTTATTCCCCTTTACTTTTACAATTAGACCGGTTTTCCATGTTCGTATTTCTAATCGATCCTTCGGCAAGCTTTCAATATAATTTAATAAATATCGTTGTGTTTTAAACTCTTCATAACCTAATTCAGGAATTTGATGCAGGTCTCGACGAATTTTTATAAACGTTTGTAGCCCTTCAAGCATTCATATTCTCCCCTTTTTGTAGCTAAAGTAGCGTGGAAATGATCCACGCTACTTGATTATAATTGACGGAGTTCTTGTTTAATCTCTGTTTTGGATTTCGTTTTTTCATCAATTTTTTTAATCACACGTGCTGGAGTTCCAGCAACCACTGTATATGGAGGTACGTCGTCTACCACAATTGCTCCTGCAGCAACAACAGCACCTTCCCCTACGGTCACACCTTCTAGCACAACAGCATTAGCACCGATTAAAACATTATCTTCAATAATCACCGGTTTAGCGGAAGGTGGTTCAATGACTCCGGCTAATACCGCTCCAGCACCAATATGGCAGTTTTTCCCTACTGTTGCTCGACCTCCTAAAACGGCATTCATATCAATCATTGTACCTTCACCAATGACCGCCCCAATGTTAATAACAGCACCCATCATGATTACAGCATTATCACCGATTTCTACTTGGTCACGAATTATTGCACCTGGTTCAATTCTTGCCTTAATGTTTTTTAAATTTAATAACGGAATAGCTGAATTCCTACGATCATTTTCAATGACATAATCTTCAATTTGATCTTTACATTCATTCAAAACTTCTTCGATTAGCGACCATTCACCAAATAAAATTGCAGTATCTTCATTCACAAATGCTTGAATATCTGAATGTAAAGAAACTCCTTTTAAACGACCTTTTATGTAAACCTTTACCGGAGTTGATTTTTTACTATTTTGAATAAAAGATATAATTTCATTTGCATCCATTTGTTTCATTTTCTTTCCTCCCATTATGTTGATTAGTCATACATTATCAAATCATTGCTAGTTAGACAATGGCTTATTAATCTTTCTTATATAAAAATTCTTTTATAATTTCAATAAATGCCTTCACTTGTTTTAACTGAAAAGAAGTTTCATAACCTAGAAGCCATGTATCTCGACCAATCGGTTCTCCTTTATCATCAAGTAAAGGGATTTTATAAATGTTTTCTTCTTCCCCATTTAAAGTAATTTCCGGAAGAATGGCATAGCCGATTCCGTTTAATGTCATTTGTTTACAAGTTTCAATTTGATCAACAATGATGGTACGCTTTGGAGTCATTTGAAATTGACGGTGCCACCAATCTTGAATTTCTTGATAATAATTTGAATCACTTTTAAATTGAATAAATGGACGATTGGTTTTTAAAATATCTTCGACTTTTTGAATTTCCCGGTCGACTAAATATAAGTGGTCTTTAAATAGATGAATTTTAACACCTTTCCAATCAGGTGTCCCTCGAATAATTCCAATTTGTCCTTGATCTTCGTATATTGCTTTTAATATTTCACTACTCCAACCGGTAATTAATGAAATTTTTGCATGGGGATATCGTTCGACAAATCTTTTTAATACTTGAGGCAACCAATTTTGTCCAACAATAGACGCACAGGCGATTTTTAATGTTCCGTGAACTTCTGATTCTAACGACTGGATTTCTTCTCGCACTTTTTCTTCCATTTCAATTACTTGTTTTGCAAACTTTACAACAATTTCTCCCACTGGGGTTAATGTCAAACCTTTTTGAGAACGAATAAATAGTTTTGCCCCCCACTCTTTCTCTATCGATTGCAGTCGTTGGGAAAGTGCTGGTTGGGAAACGAATAAGCGTTCAGCAGCTTTTCTCATATTCATCTCTTGGGCAAGAACGGATAATAGTTGAAATTCTGAAAAAGTCATCCCTTCACCTGCCTTATAAGATTTACTTATTACTTTTTGTATTTTTTATTATATTATATTTTCAAATTCCTGTGAATTTGTAGAGAGGTTGTCTATCTTATGAAGGAAAATTAAAAAAAGCCACACATTCGTGTGGATTTTATTCATATTGATGATTAATTTTTTGTAAATAACTATTTAGTTTTTTTAACATCGCTCTTCTAGTTAAAATTCCTTCAAAGATTCCTTTTTCATTTTCGACACATACAAACGGATGATTGATTAATGATTTCAATCCTTTACTAAAAGAATCGTAGATTTTTAATACTGGTGTCGTTTTATCGGAAACTTCTTCAACTTTAATCTGGTCAAGTTTTTCGAATTCAATTCTTTCTATTCCCATAATTGCATCCATGATTAATGGGGTGCTTATTAATCCGTGAAGTTTATATTTTGGATCCAATACAGGCACAGCTGTATAACCACTTTTTGATAAAACTAACAAGGCATGTTCTAAACTGTTACCTACTTGAACATGAGCAACACGTTCTGATGGAATTATTAATTCTTCAATGCTCCCTTTTAGCAACTCTCCCGTTTGAAGACTTATCATGGCGAAAACTCCCCATTTCCAAAATAACATTCGATTACATTTTAACATATTTCAATTTGATTTACTTGAAAAGTATTAAAAACTAAAGTAGAAATTTCGGAAATATCGTTATTATTATTTTATGCACGAATGCTGAAAAGTTTTTACGTTCGATAAAAAATTGCCCAAGCGGTACTGATGAACAATAAATGACAATAAAAAAGAAAGAACTACTTACTGTTCTTTCTCACTTTGCAATAAATCATATATTTCTATAGCCGTCATATCAATGTCATCAAATTGGTATGTACCATTTCCTCCTTGCACGTTAAAAATTTTTAGCTCATAAGATGAAGTATTTCGTATATAACTTACTTTACACTTCTTTTTCCCGTTTATCTCGAAATAACGTTCATTATTCTTCGGATCTTCTTGCAAATTTCGTAAGCGCTTCAATATTCCTTCTAACAACGACATTCTTGCTCCTCCTTAAAACTCATGAGATATTGTTATCTTTTTCAATGATAAGAATTTTATCCATCATGGATGTTACATCTTTTACTATATCTAACAACAAAAAAAGCTCCCCATTATAGGAAGCTTTATCTAATTAGTTTGAAAAATAAGCTAACGAATAATATTGGTTTTTCGTACAGTTTCTTTGCAATTCTCATCTTTGACTCATTTTGGCTATGAAGATTATTTTCTGGTTCCAATTTGTGAATGAAATCAATGATTTCTTTATGCTTTATTATTGAATGAATTTTCCAGCCCTCATCCTTTTTCACTAATTTTACCCCTTCATAAAGACCATTATGTTTTACCGGACCTAAAGTTTTTGGCGGAAAATATTCATAGACGATTACTTCATTATTGTTGACTTTTAACGTTTTTGTTTTTTCACTATATGAAAATAAAGGGATATAATAGACAGGATTATCTGTTCCAAGCACAAAATATTTGTCTTGAATAAAATAGACATGCTCTTGAAAAAATTTTTCTTTAAATTCATCCGTAAAATAAGGGCCTAAAAATTGAAATATCTCTTCTTTTGTTCCACTTTTCCCACCTATTCCCATTTGTGTGTCATAAGCATTTTGTATCATTAGAAACCAATATTCATTTTCGGAATTTGCCTTAACTACTTGAGCTTTGCTTACAATCATTAACGAGAAAAAAACGGCTATGACCATTATGACGGACCATATTTTTTTCACCGGATCTAATCCTTTCTTTTTTGTTTCTATGTAATATTTTAACACCGTTTAAACGGTTAAAAACGGACAATCGTTCGTAAAAATACGAGAGTAATTGACACATGAACGGAAATAAATAAAATTTTTTACCCATTATGACATATTGCTTGTAGAGTAGAAAACTGATTTCAAAGGGACAGCTCATGCTGTCTCTTTTACTCTCAGCTTCCCCTCATCAAACCGTAC